>JACMOY010000050.1 GCA_014377795.1 Actinomycetota bacterium
CACGCTGCCCCCCGACGTCGCGCTGGCGCTGCACCGCCTGGTGGGCGCCGGTGACGAGCTCTCCGTCGCCGTACGGGGTCTGCGTGAGCTCGTCGAAGGCCACCGCGGCGGCATGGCGCTGGTCCGTGACGGCGCGATGGGGCTCGCGATGGTCCCCGTACGTCGCGCGTTCGCCAGCCTCCCGCGGATCGTCCGCGACGTCGCCCAGGCCACCGGCACCACGGTGCGGCTCGAGACCGACGGTGAGGACGTCGAGATCGACAAGCAGGTCCTCGACGGGGTCGCCGACGCGCTCAAGCACCTGGTCGTCAACGCCGTCGACCACGGCTGCGAGACGCCGGCCGCCCGCACCGCCGCCGGCAAGCCCGTCGAGGCGGTCGTCCGCGTCACCGCCCGAGGGGTCGCCGGAACCGTGGTGCTGGAGGTCGCCGACGACGGCGCCGGCGTGGACGAGCAGCGGGTGCGCGACAAGGCCGTCGGGCTCGGCCTGCTGCCCCTCGACACGACGCTGTCCGGCCCGCCGCTGCTCGAGCTGCTGTTCACGCCGGCCTTCTCCACGGCGACCTCGGTCACCGAGACCTCTGGCCGGGGCGTGGGTCTGGACGTCGTACGCGACGCTGTCGAGGAGCTCGGCGGCTCGGTCGAGGTCCGCTCCGAGCGCGGGGTCGGCACGTCGTTCGTCCTGGTCCTGCCGGTCACGCTCGGCGTGCTGCGGTGCCTGCTGGCCCGCGTCGGGCAGGAGCGCTACGCCGTGCCCGTCCCCGGGGTCGTCGAGTCGCTCTCGCTGCGCGACGCCGAGGTGCACGTGCTGGCCGGCGCGACTGTCGTGGTGCGTCACGGGGTCTCGATCCCGCTGCTCGACCTCGGTGCCGCGCTGGGCCTCGGCCGCGCTCCCGGCGAGAGCGCCAGGTCCGCCCTCGTCGTACGGCACGGCGGCTCCGGCTCGCAGGTCGCCTGGGCCGTCGACCGGCTCGAGGGCGAGCGCGAGCTGGTCGTGAAGGACCTCGGCGACTTCCTCGGCCGGGTGCCCGCGGTGGCCGGGGCGACCATCGACGGCGACGGCAGCGTGGTGTGCCTGCTCGACCTGCGCGAGCTGGCCGACCGCTTCCTCGGCGCGACACCCGCCCTGGCGCCGACGGTGCCCACGCGCACCACCCGGCCCGCGGTCCCCCCGGCCCGGCGACCGCGGGTGCTGGTGGTCGAGGACAGCGTCGGGGTGCGCGAGCTGGAGCGGGTCATCCTGGAAGGTGCCGGCTACCAGGTGGACACGGCCGTCGACGGGCTCGACGGGGCCTCGCGGCTACGGGAGGACCCGGCCGACCTGGTGCTGTCCGACGTCGAGATGCCCGGCATGGACGGCTTCGCGCTGACCCGCGCCATCCGGCGTACGAAGGGCTGGGAGAACGTCCCGGTGATCATCATGACCTCGCGCGGCGAGGAGCACGCCCGGCAGGCCGGTCTCGAGGCCGGCTGCTCGGCGTACCTGCTCAAGACCGACTTCGACCAGGAGCAGCTGGTCTCCACCGTCCGACGACTGGTGGGCAGGTAGTGCCGATGGCACGTGAACGAAGGACAGCCCCGTGGCCAAGATCGTGATCGCCGATGACAGCCCGACGCTGCGGCGCATCGTCACCAGCGTCCTGACCAGGGAGGGCCACGAGGTGGTCGCCGCCGAGGACGGGATCGGCGCCGTGCAGCTGGTGTTCCAGCACCAGCCCGACGTCGTGGTGCTCGACGTGCAGATGCCGCGGGTGTCGGGCTTCATCGCCGCGCGGGTGCTCAAGGACGACTGGCAGACCGCGGACGTCCCGGTCGTCATGCTCACCTCGCTCGACGCCGCCAGCGACCGCTACTGGGCGGGGCAGGCGGGCGTGGACCGCTACCTCACCAAGGACTTCGAGGCCGGCGAGCTGGCCGCGACCATCGACGAGGTGCTGCTCGCGGCGACCGCGGCGCGGGGCGGACGGCCGGCCCTGAAGGCCGAGCCGCTCGAGCTGTCCGAGCAGGACGTGCTCTCGCGCGTCTGCGACCTGCTGGACCGCAAGCTGTTCGAGAGCTCGGTCGCGCAGTCCGTCACGGCGATCGCCGCGACCGCGAACGGCCTGGAGCAGACGGTCGCGGCGCTGCTCGGCGTGCTGCAGCGGTTCGTCGGCTACGACCTGGCCGCGGTGCTGCTGGCCGGGGAGCGGCAGGCGTACGTCGCCGTCGGCCGACCCACCGCACAGGAGCACTACGACGCGTTCCTGTCCGCAGCGGCCGACGCCGTCAGCTCGTACGGCGGCGCCGCCGTCGGCGCGGGCGAGCTGTCGACGCTGGTCGCCCACGCCGGCGGCACCGTCGTCGCCGACGTCGAGGAGCTGCCCTCGCCCGAGCAGGCCGGCATGGCGACGTGCCTGTCGATGCCGCTGCGCGGGCACGGCGGCGCGGTCGTCGGCGTGCTGGCGCTGTCGTCGGCCGTGAAGAACGCGTTCGGCGAGACCGCCCTGTCCACCCTCAAGCTCATCGAGGGACCGGCTGCCATCGTCATCGACAACGCCCGGCTGGCCGGCGCCCGCAGGTAGGGCTCCACCCGGACTCAGCCCGGTCCCTCGTCTAGGGTCGGCGGTGTGACGCAGGCCCTGGACGCGCTGGAGTACCGGCGGGTCGTGGGCCGCTTCGCCACCGGCGTGACGGTCGTGACGGCGACGGTGGACGGCGAGCACCACGCGATGACCTGCAACTCCTTCACCTCGGTCTCGCTGGACCCGGTGCTGGTGCTGTTCTGCCCGGAGAAGGTCGCCCGCTTCCACGACGTCGTGCTGTCGGCGGGCCAGTGGGCGGTGTCGGTGCTCGGCCAGTCGCAGGAGGGTGCCTCCCGGCTGTTCGCCCGGCGTGGCCGGCCGCTGGAGGACCAGTTCGCCGGCATCGACCACACGTACGGCCCGCTGACCGGCGCCGTCGTCCTCGACGGGGCGCTGGCCTCGCTGGAGTGCCGCACCGTCTCGAC
>JACMOY010000439.1 GCA_014377795.1 Actinomycetota bacterium
CGGGCGGCGGCCGCGCCAGGGGCGGCGGCTGCCGAGACGGCAGTGTCCTGCCCCGCCGGGAGCACGGGGTCGACGGCGACCGTGCGCGCGACCAGGTCGTTGACGTCGTCGGCGGCGAACAGAGTCGAGAGCAGCGCGCCCGGGCCGCCGGTCATGTACAGCGCCCGCGCGGTGTTGGTCTGGTCGTCCTGGGCCTGGCGGGCCGCAGTGCGTGAGTCCTCGCGCAGCGTCTGCGCGATCACGCTGCCGGTCACCTGCTGGCCCACGGCCGCCAGGGCGTCGTCGTACGCCGCCTGGGCCCGCTGGACGTCAGCGGTCAGTGCGGTCACCTGCGCCGCGGCGGTCCGGGCCTGCGCGCGCGCGGTCGACGCGTCCTCGGCGGGCGCCGGTGGTCCGAGCGCCAGGGCCAGGGGGAGGGCGACGAGCAGGCACGTAGCGGTGGCGCCGGCACGGCGCAGCACGGCCGGCAGGGTGCTCACCGAGGTGTCGTCGGCAGCCGCGCCCGCACTCTTGATCGTCGCAGCCGGTTGGCTATTACTTCCCCGGTGCCTGCAGCGGACTACGGTGGCGGCTGCGGACGGGGAACCGGCGCGCCCGCACCGGCGTCGAACCGGCGGATGGTGTGCTGGACGAGGGGGACACGGATGAGCTGGTTGACCGACCACCCGGTGCTCTTCTGGCTGGGCCTGGCCCTCGCGCTGGGCGTGGTCGAGATGGCCACGCTGACGTTCGTCTTCCTGATGCTGATGGGTGGCGCCCTGGGCGGTGCGCTCGCCGCGGGCCTCGGCCTCGGCGTCGTCGGTCAGGTGCTGGTGGCCGTGGCCGTCGCGCTGCTGCTGCTCGCACTGGTGCGGCCCGTGGTGGTGCGCCGGGCCAGGTCGGGTGACGCCACACTGACCGGTGCGGCGGCCCTGGTCGGTCGTGACGCGCTGGTCATCGAGACCGTGACCGTCACCGGGGGCCGGATCCGGCTGGCCGGCGAGGTGTGGTCGGCGCGGCTCGCGCCGGTTCCTGTGCACGACGCCCTGCTGCCCGGGTACGGCGTCCGGGTGCAGTCGATCGACGGGGCGACGGCTGTCGTCGTCCCGACCCTGCCCGAGATGAGGACCTCGTGACCCCTGCTGGACTCGCCACCCTGGTGGTGCTGGCCCTGCTCGTGCTGTTCGCGCTCGTCGTGGTGGCCCGCACGGTGCGCATCGTGCCGCAGGCCACCGCCCAGCTGATCGAGCGGCTCGGGCGCTACTCGCGGACGCTGGACGCGGGCCTGCACCTGCTGATCCCGTTCATCGACAAGGTCCGCGCGAACGTCGACCTGCGCGAGCAGGTCGTGTCGTTCCCCCCGCAGCCGGTGATCACCTCGGACAACCTGGTCGTCAGCATCGACACGGTCATCTACTTCCAGGTGACCGACCCCAAGTCGGCCGTCTACGAGATCTACAACTACATCCAGGGCATCGAGCAGCTGACCGTGACGACGCTGCGCAACGTGATCGGCTCGCTGGACCTGGAGCAGACGTTGACCAGCCGCGACGAGATCAACGGCCAGCTGCGGGGGGTGCTCGACGAGGCGACCGGCAAGTGGGGGATCCGCGTCAACCGGGTCGAGCTCAAGGCGATCGACCCGCCCGCGTCGGTGCAGGACTCGATGGAGCAGCAGATGCGGGCCGAGCGTCAGCGCCGGGCCACGATCCTGACCGCCGAGGGCGTCAAGCAGTCCCAGATCCTCACCGCCGAGGGTGAGAAGCAGTCGAACATCCTGCGCGCCGAGGGCACCGCTCAGGCCGCGATCCTCAACGCGCAGGGCGAGTCGCGAGCCATCACCCAGGTGTTCGAGGCGATCCACCGCGGCAACCCCGACCAGAAGCTGCTCGCCTACCAGTATTTGCAGATGCTGCCCCAGCTCGCGCGCGGAGACTCCAACAAGCTGTGGATCATCCCCAGCGAGCTGGGCGAGGCGCTCAAGGGGATCGGCGGCGTCCTCGGCACCCTGACGCCGGACGCCGGGCCGCGCCGTGACCGCAGCGGTGAGACCGCCGAGCACCCCGAGGTATTTTTCGACGAGCCGGTGCTGCAGGACCCCAACGAGGCGCTGGCCGCGGCCAGGCGCGAGGCCGCAGGCGCCAGCGCCGAGGCCGAGGGCGCAGCGGTCGGCCCGGTCGACCCCGGGCCGATGCCGTCCCGCTCGGCCGGCCAGCCCGACCAGCTCGGCCCGGTCGACGGCCCGGGGGAGGGGTCCGCCCCCGAGCTGCTGTGAGCCCGCGCCCGCAGGCATGACGGAGCGTCTGCCCGGGGGGAAGGACGCCGGGGCCGAGCTGGTCGAGGGCACGGTCCGCCGTCCCGTCAGGGCGTGGACCCGCGCCGTGCACGACCTGCTGAGGCACCTCGAGCACCGCGGCTTCGCCGGCGCGCCCCGCGCCCTCGGTTTCGACGACCGCGGCCGCGAGGTGCTGACTCACCTGCGGGGCGAGACCGTGGGCCGGCGTGAGCCGTGGCCCGCGTGGACCCACTCCACCCCAGCCCTCGACGACGTAGGTCGATGGCTGCGGGACTACCACGACGCCGTGGCTGACCACGTTCCCGCGGTCGACGCCGCGTGGCGCGAGGGAGGGCAGTGGAAACCCGGGCTGATCATCGGGCAAGGCGACCCTGCCCCCTACAACGCGGTCTGGACCCGCCAGGGACTGGTCGGGCTGATCGACTGGGACAACGCTGGTCCGGTCCACGCCGACGACGACCTCGCGTGGGTGGTGTTCTCGTGGACGCCGCTGCATGCTGCCGAGGTCGTCGAACGTGAGGGTTTCACCGCGTTCTCGAAGCGGAGAGAACGGTTGGAGCGCCTGCTGCGCGCTTACGGGTGGTCGGGGACGACGGAGCAGATGCTGACGCGCGTCGACGCCCGGCTGCGGCACCAGGTCACCACCATGCGGGCTATCGCCGCCGCGGGCGATCCGGCCTACCAGCGGATGCTGGAGCAACAGCTCGACCACGCCCTGGAGTCCGCTCGGGCCCAGTTGGCCGCTGTGTAGTGGTGTTTCTGTGGGTGTGACCCCCGGGCCCGGAGTCCAACGTTGCTCGAGTCGGGCCGCTCCGACCGCGTCACGGTCGCGCTGCACGCCAGTGGCCGCTGCCGATCACCCACAGGCCGGTAGTCGTGGGCGCCTCGCCGGCCCCTCGCCGGCGTCGCTGACAGTAGCGGGCTGTTGCCTAAAGTTCTCGAAAGTCGTTGCGCCAGAACGGGTCTGAGGGGTCTGGACTGTCGGTGGCGGCCGCTAGCGTGTGAGACATGGACAGCACGAGGGCACTGAGCGAGGCGCTCACGCTCGTGCGCGACGCGGTCGCGGTGCTGCGGTCCGAGGACCTGCACGGTGTCGATTCCGGGTCCCTGCTCACCGACGTGGTGGCGATGCGCCGTCTGGCGGATCAGGTTGAGGGCGAGTGGTTGCGGCGGGTCGGTGAGGTCCATGCCCGGGGTGCCGCCCAGGTCGTGGGGGCTGGGTCGACGAAGGCGTTCCTGCGCGGGACGTGCCTGATCTCGCCCTCGGAGTCGTCGAGGGCGGTGGACACCGCAAGTGCGCTGCGCACCACCTGCACGCAGACCGCCGACGCGGTGGCCGCCGGGGTGATCGGGATCGGACAGGCGCAGGTCATCGCGAAGGTGATCACCGGGCTGCCGAGTGCTCTGCCTGAGGACGTGCGGGTGGCGGGTGAGGCGACTCTGGTGGCGCATGCGGCGGCGTTGAACCCGGCGGAGCTGGCCTGGGCGGGCAGGTACTTCGCGTGCCACGTGGACCCCCACGGCGTGGCCCGGGACGACGCCGAGCAGCGAGCCAGGTCCGGCATCACCTTCGCCTCCACCCTCTACGGGGCCGGGATCGCCCGCGGTGACCTGGACCCCGAGTCGTTGGCGGTCATCTGCGCCGCGA
>JACMOY010000440.1 GCA_014377795.1 Actinomycetota bacterium
CGACGCCGGTGTCGTCGATGAGGCACAGCTCGACGCGCTCGGCCGCCTCGGAGAACAGCGCGAAGTTGACCCCGGTGCCGTCGTACGTGGCTCCGAGGGGGTAGGGCTTGCCTGGCCAGATCTGCATTGAGGGTCTCTCGATCGTCGGGAGCGACCTCGTCGTCGCGCAACAGCGGCCTACGCTGCGCGAGGACCGACTTGAGTGTGGCCGACATCGCCCGGACGTGCCCACCCGGGCGTGCACGTGTCGCGGCGCGCGGGCGGTGCCCGGCCCCGTACCGTTGCCGAGGTGAGCGACCGGACCCCGACCCGAGCCGCAGTCGTCACCCGTGCGGCGGCAGCGGCTCGAACGCTGGTCGCGCCGCTGCGTCGCTCGCCCTTCGCCCTCGGGCTGTGGGCCCTGCTGCGCGAGACGGTGAGCACCTGCCTGCGCTACCGGGTCACCGGGCTGGCGTCCGAGGCCGGGTTCTTCGCACTGCTCTCGCTGCCCCCGCTGGTGCTGGGGCTGATCGGCGGGGTCGGGTACGTCGGCGCCGCGGTCGGGTCGGACGCCGTGGCCCAGGTGCGCACGCAGATCCAGGCCTACGCCGAGCAGATCTTCGCTCAGCCCGCCGTGGTCGACACGGTGACCAGGAGCATCGACGACGTGCTCAGCCGGGGACGCCTGGACATCATCTCGATCGCCTTCCTGCTCTCGCTCTGGTCGGGATCGCGGGTCATCAACGTGTTCATCGACACGATCTCGATCATGTTCGGCCAGGGCGGTGAGCGGGGCATCATCCGCACCAGGGCGCTGTCGTTCAGCCTCTACATCGTCGCGCTGCTGATCGGTGCGATCATCCTGCCGCTCGTGCTGCTCGGGCCGAGCCTGCTGAACCAGATGCTGCCGGCGGCCTGGCAGTTCGTGCTCGGGCTGTACTGGCCGGTGGTGGTGCTGCTCACCGTGGCCAGCCTCGCCTCGCTCTATCACGTGGCCACGCCCCGTCGCAGCCCCTGGCGCCGCGACCTGCCTGGTGCGGTGCTGGCACTGGTCATCTGGGTGGTGGCCAGCTTCGTGCTGCGACTGGTCATCAGCGCATCGGTCGGTGGCAGCACCTCCATCTACGGCCCGCTCGCCGCCAGCATCGTCGTCCTGATCTGGCTGTACTTCCTGGCCATCGCGGTGCTGATCGGCGCGGCCCTGAACGCTGCCACCCGTGAGCTGTGGCCTTTGGAGCACGAGGTCGGGTCGCCGATGAACCGGCTGCGCGGCAAGGTGAGGCGCCGCACGCTCACCCCGGTGCCGACCCCGGACGACGAGATGCCCGGCGCGCCGACCCCGCCGCTGGTCGGCCACCCCGCGAAAACCCGGTGACGCGCGGGGCTTCCCGGCTCTAGGTTGTGCTGCGTCAGGCCCGCTGCGGGCTCTCGACGGTGAGCTGGAGGTGCATCCCGATGGACCGATGCACCACGCCCACGTCCCCCGCTCCGCGAGGGACGTCACCGGCCCAGGACCCGCTCACCTGACCTGAGCGCCCGGGCCCGCTCGAGAGGCCTGATCCCCGTGTCACCTGCTGCCACCCCCTCACAACTTCTCGCGCTCGGCCACGACGACGGCTGGTCGCGGGCCCTCGCGGCCGCCGACGTCCTGCGACTGGACGCGTCCGCCCCGGGGCTCGCGCGGGTCACGCGCACCGACCGTGGCGCGTGCGACCTGCTCGGCGAGGAAGGCCCCTGGCGCGCCACCTGGGGTGCCGACCTGGTTGCCGCGGTGGCGCGCGACCCGCTCGCCGTGCCCAGCACGGGGGACTGGGTGGCGGTGCAGCTGTGGCCGGACGGGCAGCGCACCGTCGAGGCCGTGCTGCCCCGGCGCACCGTCGTCGTCCGGGCGCAGGTCGGCGGGACGTCGGCCGGGCAGGTGATCGCCGCCAACGTCGACGTGGTGGCCGTCGTCGAGGGCCTGTACCCGGACCCCGACCTGGCCCGGGTCGAGCGGCTGATGGCCCTGGCCTGGAGGAGCGGTGCTCGGCCGCGTCTGGTCCTGACCAAGGGCGACCTGGGTGAGAGCGACAACCGGTCCGCCGGGCTCGAGCTGGCGCTCGAGATCGGTCAGCAGGTGGCGGCCGGGTGCGAGGTCGACGTCACGGGTGCGCCGACGGGGACGGGGCTGGAGGGCCTTCGGGCGCTGCTCGCGGAAGGCGCCACCATCGCCCTGGTGGGTGCCTCGGGCGTGGGCAAGTCCACCCTGCTCAACTCCCTCGTCGGCCGGCCGCAGGCCATGCGCACCCAGACCCTCGGCGCGATGCAGAAGGGCCGGCACACCACGGTCACCCGCGAGCTGCACCTGGCGGCGGGGGGTGGCTGCCTCATCGACACGCCCGGCCTGCGCAGCGTCGGCCTGGTCGGCGAGGACGGCCTCGCCGAGGCCTTCGCCGACGTGGACGAGCTGTCGACCCGCTGCCGCTTCACCGACTGCGGGCACGGGACCGAGCCCGGCTGCGCCGTCCGGGAGGCGATCGAGACGGGCGAGCTGTCGCCACGCCGGCTGGCGAGCTGGGACAAGCTGCGCAGAGAGGCCGCCTGGCAGGCGGGGCGTGCCGACGTCCGGTTGCGCCAGGAGCAGCTGCGGGTGTGGAAGCAGCGCACCAGGGCCCACCGCCAGCGGCCGGAGCGCGACGCGCGGGGCTGACCGGTTGGACTGGCCCGCGCGGCATCGGTTAGTGTCTGTGACGCACCGAGCACCGACTCGGAGCATGCGGACGTGGCTCAGTTGGTAGAGCATCACCTTGCCAAGGTGAGGGTCGCGGGTTCGAATCCCGTCGTCCGCTCAGAGGATCTCCTGCGGTAGCAGGGCCCTCAGCTGGGGTGGCACGGTGGAGTGGCCGAGAGGCGAGGCAACGGCCTGCAAAGCCGTGTAC
>JACMOY010000441.1 GCA_014377795.1 Actinomycetota bacterium
GACCTGGCGCAGCGGCGCGACGGGGCGGGCGACGACCAGCGTGCCTACGTGGTGCGGGCGACCCTGCTGCACGAGTGGCGCAAGCTGCTGTTCGTCGTCCCGGGGCTGCCCGCGGCGCTGCTGCCGCCGGGGTGGGACGGCGGGCGGGTGGCCGCCCGCTTCGACACCGCGGCCGGCGCCCTCGCGCCCGCCGCCGACCGCTTCGTGCAAGGCTGCCTCGGCGGGTCAGCGCCGCTGGCGACGTGCACCCACCTGGAGGTTCGATGAGCACTGTCGTGACCACGCGCGCCGGGGCGGTCGCCACCGTCACCCTGGACCGTCCGCAGGCGATGAACGCGATGGACCTCGCGACCAAGCAGGCGCTGCTCGAGGCGCTGCGCGAGGTCGCCGCGGACGAGTCGGTGCGGGCCGTCGTCCTGACCGGCACCGGGCGGGCGTTCAGCGTGGGTCAGGACCTGCGTGAGCACGTCGCCGACCTGCAGCGCGCGGCCACCGCGGACTTCGAGCTCGGCGACACCGTGCGCGATCACTACAACCCGATCGTCACGCTGCTCGCGACGATGCCCAAGCCGGTCGTGGCCGCCGTCAACGGCGTCGCCGCGGGCGCCGGCGCGTCGTTCGCGTGCGCGTGCGACCTGCGGCTGATGGCCGCCGGCGGTGGGTTCAACACCGCGTTCGCCGGGATCGGGCTCTCGTGCGACTCGGGCGCCTCGTGGTGGCTGCCTCGGCTGGTGGGCCTGGCCCGGGCCACCGAGCTGCTGATGCTGCCGCGCACCGTCGGGGCCGACGAGGCCCTGGCGATCGGGCTGGTGCACCGGGTCGTGCCGGACGGCGAGCTGGCCGTCGCGGCGGCCGAGCTGGCCTCGAGCCTGGCCGCCGGGCCGACGCTGGCCTACGCCGCCATCAAGGACGCGGTGCGGTTCTCCCAGACCCACGACCTGTCCGCCTCGCTCGAGCACGAGAGCGAGCTGATGGGCCTGACCGGCCGCAGCGCCGACCACCGCGGGGCGGTCGAGGCGTTCGTCGCCAAGACGCCGCCGACGTTCACCGGCCGCTGACCGGCGCTACGGCGGGTAGTCCGTCGGGGGCGTGAACACCAGCAGCTGGTCGACCCAGCGCACCTGGTAGGCCAGGCCCGCGACCGCCAACAGCACGACCAGCAGCGGTCCCACCCGGCGCACCGCCCCCGGTAGCACCAGCAGCGGGAAGACGAAGATCGCGTAGCGGTAGGTGCTGGTGTACGGCTCGATCACCGCCAGCAGGTACGCCGGGTAGGCCAGCACCCAGGTGCGCAGCTCGGCGCCCATCGGCCGGGCCAGCGGCGAGAGCACCAGCGCGACGAGCGCGACCGCCGCCGCAGCCACCCACAGCGGCCCGTCATCCCCCCACAGCACGTGGCTGATGAACAGGGTGCCCTCGTACGGCGTGGCCACCACGCCGCCGGTGCGCCAGGCCCCCTGGATCCGGGTGTAGGCCGAGGGGACGCCGGTGATCAGCGCCACCATCGCCGGCCAGATCAAGGTCGCCACCGCGCTGAACAGCCCGAGGGCGACGATCTGCGCGACGTCGCGGCGCGGCAGCGGGTCGCGCGCCCGGGCCCGCCACCGCAGCACCAGGTGGGCCAGCACCATGACCGCGAAGGGGGCGGCCACCGGGCGGGTCAGCGACAGGGCCAGCACGGCGACCGCGGCGAGCCGGTAGCGCCGGCTCAGCAGCCACAGCATCGCCAGGGCGAGCAGCAGCAGCGCCAGCGTCTCGCTGTAGCCGATCTGCAGCACCGGCGCCGAGGGGAACGCTCACACCAGTACCACCGCCCCCACCGCGGCCCGGCGGCCGGCCACCCGCTGCAGCAGGCGCAGCAGCACCACGACGGCGCCCGCCCCGAGCACGACGTTGAGCAGCACCGCGGCCGGCGAGAACGGCAGCGAGGTCAGCGCCATCACGGCCCGCACCGTGTAGGGGAAGCCGGGGAAGAACGCCCACGGGTTCTGCTGCACGGCGCCGGTCGCGTCGATCGGCAGCGGCAGCGGGTACCCCGTCGTCGCGATGATCTGGTACCACTGCGCGTCCCAGAGTCGGGCCATGTCGAAGTAGCCCGAGTGCGCCCCGCTCCAGATGCTCGGCAGCTGGCGGCCGGCGGCGCGGCTGATCAGCACCGCGTCGAACAGGCGGGTGAGGGCGTACACGGTGAGCACGACGACCATGTCGGTGCGCCGCGGCCGGGTCGGCGACAGCACGCTCGTGGGTGCGAGCCCGGCGGTCACGAGGCGAGCCTCACGCCGCGGCCACGTGGCAGCCGCGCAGGTGGTCGTCGACCAGCCCGCAGGCCTGCATCCCGGCGTACGACGTCGTGGGTCCGACGAAGCTGAACCCCCTGGCCTTCAACGCCTTGGCGAGTGCGACCGACTCGGGCGACGTCGCCCGGATCTCGGCCGGTGAGGTCGGCCGCGGGGGCGCGGGGTCGGGCGCGAACGACCACACGAACGCGTCCAGCCCGCCGTCCACACGCAGGTCGACCACCGCCCGGGCGTTGGCGACCGCGGCCCGGATCTTGGCGCCGTTGCGGACGATCGCGACGTCGGCCATCAGCCGGGCCCCGTCGCCTGGCCCGAACGCCGCGATGGCGTCGACGTCGAACTCGGCGAACGCGCGCCGGAACCCCTCGCGCTTGCGCAGGATGGTGATCCAGGAAAGGCCTGATTGGAACGCCTCGAGGGTGAGGCGCTCGAACAGCGCCCTCTCACCGTGGACCACGCGGCCCCACTCGCCGTCGTGGTACGCGGTGTAGTCCGGCGCCTGCCCGGCCCACGCGCAGCGCCGCAGACCGTCCGCGCCGAGCACCAGTCCCTCGCTCACGCCCGGCCGTGCTGGGTGGCCTCGGCCTCGGCCGCCATCTTCTTGATCACGGCCGCGAACGTCAGCCGGCCGATCAGGTCGTTGAGCCGGCCCGCGAGCGGCAGCCGGCGCACCCCGACGATCTCGATGTTCTCGCTCCAGAGCACCTCGCAGCGCGCCGGGCCCAGCGGGGTGACGCTGAACTCGGCGTCGCCCAGCACGATGCGGCCGGTCTTGGCGATGCGACACAGCCCGGGCGCAGCGTCGTCGCCCGGGGGCTGCCACTGGGTGACCACCATCGGGTCGTCGAACCCGATCGGGCCGATCCCCGAGCGCCCGACGAACGAGGCGCCGACGCCGGTGGCCGACGCCGAGGTCGTGGTCACCGTCGTGAAAGGCACCCAGCGGCCGTGGCTGGGCCAGTCGACCAGGATCGCCCACACCTGCGCGGCAGGCGCAGCCACGGCACGGCGCACGGTGAAGGTGCCCATCAGCGCTCCTCGGCGTCGGCGTGCTGCTGGACCCGCTGCTCAGTTCGCTGCTCGAGCAGGGCGAGCCGGTCGCGCAGGTCGTGGATCTGCGCGTCGCGGGCGTCCAGCTCGACACCGGCCCGGTCGAGCACCTCGTCGACCTCGTCCATCCGGTAGCCGCGCAGGCCCAGCGAGAACCGCACCTGCGCGAGGTCGCTGCTGCTGAGTCGGTCGCCCGGCAGACCGTCGCCCGGCAGGCCGTCGTCCAGCAGATCGTCCCGCGGCAGCCCGGCGCCCCGCCCCGGGGCCGGCCAGGCGGGCGCCGGCCCGCC
>JACMOY010000442.1 GCA_014377795.1 Actinomycetota bacterium
GGCGGAGAGGCGCCTGCAAGGTAGGAAGAGGTCCACCGGTCCCTTTCGGTTTGGGGGCCGGGGGACCGGCGTCGTCGTCGGGCCACCCGCGAGGGGCCCGAACAGCGTCCCGGACCCGGCGGAGTAGCTCAGTTGGTAGAGCAAGCGGCTCATAATCGCTGTGTCGTCGGTTCGAGTCCGGCCTCCGCTACCGGCTCGAGGTCGCGTAACCTCGGGCCCACCCGACCGTCGTGCACGTCAGCTCGCAGAGAGGCATTCCCGTGGCCAGCAAGAGCTCCGATGTCCGCCCCAAGATCACGCTGGCGTGCGTGGACTGCAAGGAGCGCAACTACATCACCAAGAAGAACCGGCGCAACGACCCCGACCGGCTCGAGATGAAGAAGTACTGCCCCCGCGACGGCAAGCACACCGTGCACCGCGAGACCCGCTGAGCGCAGTCCGCTCACGGCCACTCCCGTCCACCGGGGGTGGCCGTTCTCGTGTCGGACCGGTCCACCAAGGAGCCCGCATGGTCAACCCCGCGTTCGCCGGTCGCACCTACCCGCCGACGCCGGCGTACGAGGTGGGCCGCGAGAAGATCCGCGAGTTCGCCGAGGCCACCGGCGCCCATCCGGCCCACACCGACCCCGACGCCGCGCGCGCCCTGGGGTACGCCGACGTCATCGCGCCGCCGACCTTCGCGGTGCTGATCGCGCAGCGCTGCGACGCCCAGCTGGTGCGCGACCCCGAGGCGGGCATCGACTACAGCCGCGTCGTCCACGGCGAGCAGACCTTCGTCCACCACCGCCCCATCGTGGCCGGTGACCGCCTGGTCGCGGTGCTGCACGTCGATGGCGTGCGCGCGGCCGGGGGCCACGCCATGGTGACCACCCGCAGCGAGATCGCGACCGAGGCGGGCGAGCCGGTCTGCACGGCCAGCTCGACCCTCGTCGTCCGGGGCGAGTCGTGATCGCCTTCGACGACGTCGCGGTCGGTGACTCCCTGCCCGGCGCCAGCTTCCCGGTCACCCGCGAGCACCTGGTGCGCTACTGCGGCGCCAGCGGCGACTTCAACACCATCCACTGGAGCCAGCGGATCGCCCGCGATGTCGGCCTGCCCGACGTCATCGCCCACGGCATGTTCACGATGGCAACCGCCGTGCGCGTGGTCACGGACTGGTGCGGCGACCCCGGCGCGATCGTCGAGTACGGCGTGCGGTTCACCAAGCCGGTGCCCGTCCCGGACGTCGGCGGCGCGGTCATCGACGTCACCGCCGTGGTCGCGGTCAAGGATGACGCGGCCCGCACCGTGCGTGTCGACCTGACCGCCACGATCCCCGGCCCGGACGGCGCCGGCCCGGTCGGCGTCCTCGGCCGGGCGCGCGCCGTCGTCCGCCTGGCGTGAGCACCACCGCCCCGCCGCGGGCGGTGCCGGTCGACCGGGCCCGGGTCTGCGTCTCGCTCGCCTTCGCCGCGAACGGGCTGGTGTTCGCCACCTGGGTCTCGCGCATCCCCGCCGTCAAGGCCGACCTCGGCCTCTCGCCCGGCCGGCTCGGGCTGGTGCTGCTGGCGATGGCGGTCGGTGCCGTGCTGGCGCTGCCGTCGTCCGGCACCGTCATCGCCCGGATCGGTGCCGCCTGGACCGTGCGCCTCGCGTCGGTCCTCACCTGCCTGGGTCTGGCGCTCGCGGGCCTGGCGCCCGACGTCCCCGTGCTGGTCGTCGGCCTGTTCCTGATGGGGCTGGGCTCGGGCAACTGGGACGTCGCGATGAACGTCGAGGGCGCCGAGGTCGAGCGCCGGCTGGCCCGCTCGATCATGCCGCGCCTGCATGCGGGGTTCTCGGCCGGCACCGTGCTGGGAGCGCTGCTGGGCGCCGGGTTGGTCGCGGTCGACGTACCGACGTGGGTCCACCTGGCCGGCGTCGCTGCCGTGGTCGCGGTGGTCGTCCTGCTGATCTGCCGCAACTTCCTGCCGGCGGTGCCGCACCCCGAGGGCGAACCGCAGCCGCAGCGGCGCAACCCGCTGCTGGCCTGGCGCGAGCCGCGCACCCTGGTCGTGGGGCTGATGGTGCTGGCGTTCGCCTTCGCCGAGGGGTCGGCCAACGACTGGCTGGCCGTCGCGGTCGTCGAGGGGTACGGCGTGCCGCACGCGACCGGCGTCCTGGTGTTCGCGGTGTTCGTCACGGCGATGACCGTCGGTCGGATGGTCGGCACGGTGCTGCTCGACCGCCACGGCCGGGTCGTGGTGCTGCGGGCGACCGCCGTGCTCGCGGTGGCCGGGCTGCTGCTCGTCGTCCTCGGCGGGTCGGTGCCGCTCGCCGCGCTGGGCGCCGTGCTGTGGGGGATCGGGGCCTCGCTGGGCTTCCCGGTGGGCATGAGCGCGGGCGCCGACGACCCCGCGCACTCGGCCGCGCGGGTCAGCGTCGTGTCGTCGATCGGCTACACGGCGTTCCTCGCGGGGCCGCCGCTGATCGGGTTCCTCGCCGACCGGATCGGCGTGCTGTCCGCGCTGTGGGTGGTGGTCGCCGTCCTCGCGACCGGGCTGGTGACCGCGGGCGCCGCCCGCGAGCCGGCACGCGCATGAGGCTCGCCGAGCTGACCACCCTGCGGGTCGGGGGCCTGGCGCAGCGGGTGGTCACCGCGACCACGACCGACGAGCTGGTGGACGCCGTCCGCGAGGTCGACGACGCCGACGAGCCGCTGCTGCTGGTGGCGGGCGGGTCGAACCTGCTGGTGGGCGACGCCCCCGTGCCCGGCACCGTCGTCCGGGTCGCCACGACGGGGATCGCGGTCGAGTCGGCCGACTCGTGCGGTGGGGCCAACGTGCGGGTCGCGGCGGGGGAGTCGTGGGACGCGCTGGTCGTGCGTGCCGTCGCCGAGGGGTGGATCGGCGTCGAGGCGCTGTCCGGCATCCCCGGCAGCGTCGGCGCCACGCCGGTGCAGAACGTCGGCGCCTACGGCCAGGAGGTCGCCGACACGATCGCGTCGGTGCGGGTGTGGGACCGGCTCGGCCAGCAGGTGGTGACGGTCGCGAACGCGGACTGCCGGTTCGGCTACCGCACCAGCGCGTTCAAGGCCGACTCGCGGTACGTCGTCCTCGACGTCCTGTTCCAGCTGCGGCTCGGCACCCTCAGTGAGCCGGTGCGCTACGCCGCGCTGGCCACGGGCCTGGGGGTGGACGTCGGCACCCGGGTGCCGCTGGACGTCGCGCGCGAGGCGGTGCTGGCCCAGCGGCGTCGGCGCGGCATGGTGCTGGACGACGCCGACCACGACACCTGGAGCGCCGGCTCGTTCTTCACCAACCCGGTGCTCCACGACGCCGCGTTCGCCGCGCTGCCCGGCGACCCGCCGTCCTGGCCGGCCGCGGGCGGGGTCAAGACCAGCGCGGCCTGGCTGATCGAGCACTCGGGGTTCGCGCGCGGGTACGGGCTGCCCGGGCCGGCGTCGCTGTCGACCAAGCACACGCTGGCCGTGACCAACCGCGGCACGGCCACGGCGTCCGACGTCCTGGCCATCGCGCGCGACGTCCGCGACGGCGTCCAGGCCACCTTCGGCGTGACCCTCGAGCCCGAGCCCACCCTCGTCGGCTGCTCCCTCTAGCCCTTCCTCCCCCCGCCCCGCTCTGCTCCCCCCGACCGGTGTCTCAGCCGGACATGTCCGACATCGGCGCCGGTTGGGCGGAGGAACGGGCGGCGTCGAAGCGGTCGAGCACCACCTCGACCACCCGCCGGTCGGCGCCGAGGGGAGCCGTCACCAGGTCGGCGCCGCTCGCGATCAGCCGGTCGTGGAAGAACC
>JACMOY010000443.1 GCA_014377795.1 Actinomycetota bacterium
GAATCTTCCACCTCCCCTGCCGCCCCCAACTGCGCCGCCTCGACCCGACACTACAGCACCTCGAGCCCACCCAGCAACCCGACCAGCTCGACGTCAGGCACCCCACGGGCGTCCCAGCCGCCCAGCTCGACGCCGAGCCCGGCGACCCGCACACGCAACGACGCTGCGGCGTCAGTGGGGGTGGAGGTAGAGATAGTCTCGAACACGTGTTCTATTCTACCTGCGTCGTGAGCTCTACGCAAGACCCCCGGCAGTCGCCGACGAACGCCCGCCCCGTACCCCAGGTGCGGATGGTCACGGCAGCGTCCACGCTCGAGACCAGCAACAGTCACCCACACCTCAGACCACGGCTAGGTCGCCGCCCGACGCGTCTCGCCGCGCATCACGATCCGGTGGATCTCGTCCACGACCAGCGACCACAGGGCCGGCGGCAGGTCGTGACCCATGCCAGGCACCGTGACCAGGCGCGCGCCGGGCACCGCCGCCGCGACGGCTCGGCCACCGCTCACGGCCACGAGCGGGTCGGCGTCACCGTGCAGCACCAGCGTGGGCACGCGCACCCCGCCCAGGGCCGCCGTCCGGTCCGGGGCGCGCACGACCGCGAGCAGCTGGCGCAGGCTGCCGCGCGGGTGGTGACCGCGGTCGAAGCAGCGCGCGCCGAGGTCGCGCAGCCGGTCGGGTTCGACCGGGTACGCCGGGCTGCCGATCGCCTGCACCACCCGCGCGAACACCTCACCGGCCTCGACCCGGTCACGTGCCCGACGGCGCACCGGCAGTCGCAGCAGCAGGGACGCGCGCGGGCGACCCACCCGGCGCGACCCGGTGCTGCTCGCGATGCACGTGAGCGAGAGCACCCGCCGCGGCCAGGTGGTCGCGACGAGCTGGGCGACCATGGCACCCATCGACGTGCCGACCAGGTGTGCGGCCGGGAGGCCGAGAGCATCGAGCAGTCCGACGGCGTCGGCGGCGAGGTCGTCCAGGGTGTAAGCCAGCAGTCGGCGTCCGGGCAGGTGGGTAGACCCGCCGGTGTCGCGGTTGTCGAACCGCACGACGTGCAGGCCGCGGGCTGCGAGGGCGGTGCACACGTCGTCCGGCCAGGCCAGCATCTGGGTGCCCTGTCCCATCACCAGCAGCACGGTCGGGTGCTCGCGGCGGCCGAGCTCCTGGTAGGCCAGGCGCACCTCGCCGACCTGGGCCCACCGCACCTGTTCCACCCCGCCATGGTGGCCCACCGGCGCCCGTAGGCTGGCGCTCATGAGCCTGGCCGTCCGCGTCATCCCGTGCCTGGACGTCGACGCCGGCCGGGTCGTCAAGGGCGTCAACTTCGCCGACCTGCGCGACGCGGGCGACCCGGTCGAGCTGGCCCGCCGCTACGACGCCCAGGGCGCCGACGAGCTGACCTTCCTGGACGTGACGGCCTCCAGCGACAGCAGGGCGACGACATACGACGTGGTCGCGCGCACCGCCGAGCAGGTCTTCATCCCGCTCACGGTGGGCGGCGGGGTCCGCAGCGTGCGCGACGTCGACCTGCTGCTGCGCGCGGGCGCCGACAAGGTCGGGGTCAACACCGCGGCCATCGCCCGCCCCCAGCTGGTCGCCGAGGTGGCCGACCGCTTCGGCTCGCAGGTGCTCGTGCTGAGCATCGACGCGCGCCGCTGCGGCGACCTGACGCCCTCGGGTTTCGAGGTCACCACCCACGGGGGCCGACGTGGCACGGGGATCGACGCCGTGGGCTGGGCGCTCGAGGCGGCCCGACTCGGTGCCGGCGAGATCCTGCTCAACGCGATGGACGCCGACGGCACCAAGACCGGGTTCGACCTCGAGCTGCTCGCGGCCGTCCGCGCGGTGGTGGACGTGCCGCTGATCGCGAGCGGCGGCGCCGGCGCCGTCGAGCACTTCGCCCCCGCGGTCGACGCCGGGGCCGACGCGGTGCTGGCCGCGAGCGTGTTCCACTTCGGCGAGCTGACCGTCGGGCAGGTCAAGGCCGCACTGGCTGCCGCCGGCCACCCCGTGCGGTGACCCGCGGTCGCTAGAGCGCCGTGGGCGTGGTCTGCAACGACCGCACCGCCGCGTCGGTGCCGTCCAGGTGCACCTGCGCGACGTCGCGGCGTCCGAACGCGAACAGCAGCAGCTCACCGGGCGGGCCCTCGACGCAGACGACGGGGTTGCCCGTGCGCACCGTGGTGCGGCCGTAGCCCGGCGCCACGAGCTCGACCCCGACGGGAGCCTTGCGCAGCGCCAGCCGGCCGACGGCTGAGCAGGCGCGCCACAGGGCCCGCTGCTCGTCGTCGGGCAGCGGCCGGGCCGTCCACGACGGCTGGGCGCGCAGGACGTCCTCGTGGTGCACGAAGAACTCGGCGGTGTTGACCAGCTGGTCGATGGCGGCGATCCGGGTCGGGTGCCAGGACGGCGGGCCCGTCCGCACCGAGTCGACCAGCTCGGCGAAGGGTCGGCTCGCCAGAGCGCGCTGCAGGGCGGTCGCGTGGGCGCCGAACCGCGGCAGGACCTGCCCGAGCTGGGCGTCCGGCCGGCGTTCGCGGATCACCAGGTGGGCGGCAAGGTCCTTCGTGCGCCAGCCCTCGCACAGCGTCGGCGCCTCGGGGCCGACCCGCAGCAGGGTCGTGCACAGGTCGAGGCGCTCGGTGCGGGCGTGGTTGGTCATGGCCCGATCCTCGCACCCGACGGCCGTGCCAAACTGGCGACCCGGCCTACCGAGAGCGTCGGCGCACACCTGACGAACCGAGAGCGAGCGCGTGACCGACCGCCCCTACACCCTGCGCCGAGGCGTCTTCGTGCTCGGCCAGGGCATCCGCCGCGCGCCCGGCACCTTCGCCGTCGCCGTGGTCGGCAGCACCCTGTACGGCGTCATGACGGCCGGCACCGCCTGGGCGCTCGGCCGGGTCACCGCGACCGTCATCACCCCCGCCTTCCGCGGTGGTGTCCTGGACGCCGGCCGGCTGGCCGGTGGCGCCGGGCTGATGTCCGCCGTGGTGCTGCTGCTCGTGGCCGGGGTCATCCTGCGCCGGGTCGCCGCCGGGCGCACCGTCTACGA
>JACMOY010000444.1 GCA_014377795.1 Actinomycetota bacterium
CGGCGCTGACCGGGGTATGACCGACCTCGCCGTGCCTGCCCTGCTCAGCCCGCTACTGCAGCGCTCCGGCGCCGTCGCCGGGGCTGGCGTGGACGCACCCGTGGCGTGGCACTACGGCGACCCGGTGCGCGAGCAGCGGCTGCTGGTGGAGGGCCTGGCCGCGGTCGACCTCTCGCACCGCTGCGTCGTTACCGTGACTGGCGCGGACCGTCTGAGCTGGCTGCACTCCATCACCACCCAGATGCTCACCGGGCTGGCCCCGCGGACCTCGGCCGAGACGCTCGTCCTGTCACCCAAGGGCCACATCGAACACGCCCTGCACGTCGTCGACGACGGCGAGACCACCTGGCTCACCGGCGAGCCCGGCACCGGGCCGGCACTGACGGCCTGGATGGGCAGCATGCAGTTCATGCTGCGCGTCGAGACGACCGACCGCACCGCCGACTTCGCGGTCGTGGGCGAGCCGGTCGCGAACGAGGGGACGGACGCCGAGCCGCCCGCGTGGCGCGACCCGTGGCCCAGCGTGGCAGCCGGCAGCGTGTCGTACGCCGAGGTGGACGAGGCCGACCACCCCGGTGCCGAGCGTGCCTGGCGCGAGGTGATCGTCCCGCGGTCCGACTTGGCCAGCGCCGTCGGCGACCGGCCACTGGCCGGGGCGTGGGCCGCCGGGGCACTGCGGATCGCCGCCTGGCGTCCGCGGCTGGGATTCGAGACCGACCACCGCACCATCCCGCACGAGGTCGACTGGCTGCGCACCGCCGTGCACCTCACCAAGGGCTGCTACCGCGGCCAGGAGACAGTCGCCCGCGTGCACAACCTGGGCAAGCCCCCGCGCCGGCTGGTGATGCTGCACCTGGACGGCTCGGGTCACCTGCTGCCGACGGCCGGGGCCGACGTCCTGGACGGCGAGCGCCGGGTGGGCCACCTGACGTCCGCGGCCCGCCACCACGAGCTCGGACCGATCGCACTGGCGCTGGTCAAGCGCAATCTGCCGCGCGAGGCCGTGCTGACCGTCGACGGTGTCAGCGCCGCCCAGGAGGCCGTCGTCCGCCCCTGAGGATCCCGGGCAGCACGGCGGCCTTGGGTAGGGTGCAGGCGGACGGGAGGTGGTGGTCATGAGCCAGGCGCCGGTCATCGACGGCCCCGATTCGTCACGCCAGGCGACCGGTCAGAGCGACGAGGGTGCGCGCTGGGCCGGGCGGTACGCCGAGCGGCTGCTGGTCACCGACCTGCTCGTCGTCGGCTGGGCGGTCGCCGGCGCCTACCTCTGGCGGCTGGGTCTGCTGCCTGGCGCGGGGCTCGAGCTGCAGCCCCTCACCGAGGCAGGCAGCGGCCGCAAGTACCTCCTGCTCTCGGCGCTGCTGACGATTGCCTGGATGCTCGCGCTGGCGCTCAACCGCTCGCGCGACCACCGCGTCGTGGGCTTGGGCCCGGACGAGTACAAGCGGGTGATGTCGTCCAGCTTCCAGCTGTTCGGTGTGGTGGCGATCCTGGCGTACGTGTCCAAGTACGACCTCGCCCGCGGGTACGTTGCCGTCGCGTTTCCGCTCGGCATCGTCGGTCTGCTGCTGTCGCGCTGGATGTGGCGGCAGTGGCTGCACGCCGTGCGCAAAAGA
>JACMOY010000445.1 GCA_014377795.1 Actinomycetota bacterium
GAGGCGTCCAGCGAGCTGAGGCGGTCGGGCACGCCCCCATCGTGCCACTGCATGAGCGCCCGGCCCCGCTCGCCAGGCGGCGGCGCGGGGCGCCGGCGGCTCGCCCGTACGCTGCGAAGCATGCGATCCGCCGACGTGCTCGTCGTGCTCTGCGCCACGCTGCTGGGTTCCGGTTGCGCCGGCTCGGCGGTCGCGCCCGCTCCCGCCACAGCGCCCGCGACCGCTTCGGCCACCCCGTCCAGCTCAGCCGGCGTGAGCACCGTCCCCGCGGGCCCGGCCCGCACCGTGACGATCACCGTGACCGGCTCTGCGGTCAGCCCGGCACCCGCCGTGGTCGAGGTCGGCCGCGACCAGACCCTGCGCCTGGTCGTCACGAGCGACCACGACGACAGCCTGCACGCCCACGGCTTCGAGGTCGAGAAGGACCTGACGGCAGGCGTCCCGCTGACCCTGGACCTGCGCGGCGCCGAGCCCGGCCGCTACGAGGTCGAGACCCACCACCGCGCGCTGCAGCTGCTCCTCGTGCAGGTGCGGTGAGCGGCGCGCCCCCCGCCGTGCTGGCCCAGGGCGCGACCCTCGCCCCCGGCGTCGGCAGCCGCCAGGACCTGCCACTGCCGTTCGGGCTGGCCGTGGCCGGCGCCGCGACCGCCTTGGTTGTCTCCTTCGTCGCCCTGGCCGTGCTGTGGCCCGCCCCGCGGCTGGACGGCGCGCACGCCGGCCGCACGCTGCCCGGCCCGGTCGCCGCCCTGCTCGACTCGTGCGCCACCCGGATCGGGCTCGCCGGCCTCGGTGCGGCGTTCACCCTGTACGTGCTCGCCGCCCTGCTGCTCGGCCGCGACGACGCCGACAACCCCGTGCCGTTCGTCGTCTTCGTCCTGCTGTGGGTCGGGGTCGTACCCCTCAGCGTGGCGTTCGGGCCGGTCTGGCGGCGGGTCAACCCCATCCGCAGCCTGCACCTGGCCGGTTCGCGCGTCGCGCGCCTGGACCCAGCCGTCGGACTGCTGCCCCTGCCCCGGCGCCTCGGGTACTGGCCGGCGGCGGGCGGCCTGCTCGCGTTCACCTGGCTCGAGCTGATCGCCCCCGACAACGCGACCCTGCCCGTGCTGCGCGTCGCCATCGCCCTGTACGTCGGCGCCCAGCTGCTCGGTGGCCTGGTCTTCGGGTCGCACTGGTTCGACCGCGGCGACGCGTTCGAGGTGTGGTCGGGTCTGTTCGGCCGGCTCAGCCCGCTCGGCCGGCGCGCTGACAACCGGCTCGTCGTCCGGTCGCCACTGGCGGGCCTGGACGCCCTGCCGGCGGCGCCCGGGCTGGTGGCCACGGTCGCCGTCATGCTCGGCACCACGGCGTACGACGGGGCCTCGGGCTCGCCGCGCTGGTTCATCTTCGCCCAGTCCTCGGGCTCGCCCACCCTGGTGCGGACGCTGGGCCTGGTCACGGTCGTCGCCGTGGTGGGTCTGCTCTTCACCGCCGGCACCCGCCTGGCCGGGCGGGCCGGTGGCGCCGACCCGCGGTCGATGCCGGCCGCGTTCGCGCACTCCCTGGTGCCCATCGCGCTCGGCTACGTCGTCGCGCACTACTGGTCGCTGCTCGTGCTCGAGGGGCAGAACGCCGTCATCCACCTCGCCGACCCGCTCGGCACCGGGGCGAACGTCCTGGGCCTGGCCGACCGGACGCCGGACACCACGCTGCTGGCGCCCACGCTGGTCGCCGTCGTCCAGGTCCTGGCCATCGTCGGGGGGCACGTGCTCGGCGTCGTGCTCGCCCACGACCGGGCGGTCCGCCTGTTCGCCCGCCGCCGGGCGGTCCTCGGCCAGCTGCCGCTGCTGGCGCTCATGGTGCTCTACACCTGCGGCGGGCTGTTCCTGCTGTTCAGCGACTGAGCCCCCGCGTCAGCAGGCCGTGCTCGGCGACCAGGCCGCCAGGTCCGCCGCCGAGGTTGACCCAGCGCTGCAGCTGCTCCAGGTCCTGGCGTGCAGGTCGGCCCGCGATCATCTCCAGCACCGTCCCGGTGAGGGCCAGCATCCGCAGCCCTACCGCGTCGTGGTGCCATCCCGATCCGGCCCCAGGGGCCTGATTCAGGCAGGTTCGCCCGGCTGGCGCAGTGCCAGCCCGAGCAGCACCTCGAGCTCAGCGGCGGTCTGGTCGACGCTTCGATGCAGCACCCCGACCATCCCCACCTGGACCGCCGCGGCGACGTTGACGGCCAGGTCGTCGACGAAGACGCAGGCACCGGCCGGCAGCGCCAGCCGGTCGAGCAGCAGCTGGTAGATGCGCGGCTCCGGCTTGCGCATGCCCACCTCGCCGGAGATGACGACGGCGTCGAACAGCTCGTCCCAGCCCTCGCGCGGGTACTCGTTGGCCCACGAGTTCGACAGCACCGCCGTACGCAGGCCCGCCGCCTTGACGCGGGCTACGACGTCGAGCATCGACGCGGACGGCGTCAGGCCACCGAGCATGCGCTCGAGCAGGCCGTGCGCCTGCACCGGTGAACCGTGCCGGGCCAGCTCCTGCGCCACCAGCTGCTCGAACTGCGGTCCGGTGAGCTCTCCGCGCTCGAGCGCGTGGACCAGGCTCGCCCGGCCGGCGTCGGAGGTGTCGGTTCCCGTGTCGGTGGCGGCGGGGCCTCGCAGGGCGGCGCGCAGGTGCTCGCGATCGACGGCGTCCCGCTCGGCCCAGGTCTGCCAGACCGTGTCGACGGACCCGGTGAGCACCCCACCCCAGTCGACCACCAGGGCCCGGATGCCGAGCTCGTCGACGCGCTCTGGCACACCGCGAGCCTAGGACCTGCGCACCAGTCCCCCCCGGTGAACGGGCGCCGTGGCGCGCTCCGCGGCCTGCACGGCTGCGCGGTCCAGCCCGCCGATCCGCGCTGCGAGCTCGAGGTGGGCGACGCGGGCAGTCGATCCGGGGGCCGACTCGGTGAGCGTGCGGCCCGCCAGCAGCCCCGCGTCCAGGGCCGGACCGTCGTCCGGCACGAGCACGGGGTCATCGACCCCGGCGTAGCGCTCGAGCGCCTCGCGCACCCGCCGCCCCGGGCTCTGGCCGACGGACGACGAGCGAACCCGGGTGACGACGACGACCGGCCGCAGGGCGCTGACCTCCGCCAGGTCGGACAGGCCGCGCACCAGTCGCTGCAGTCCGACCGGGTCGGCGGTGCCGACCGCGACGAGCGTGTCGGCGTCCTGGATCGCGGCGAGCGTGGCGCCGTTGCGGCGCGGCGCGGCGGTGTCGTACGACAGCTCCTCGTCCTGCTCGAGGCAGAACCCGGTGTCGACGACCGCGTACCGCACCAGCCGGCGGGCCAGGGTGAGGACCGTGGTCAAGGACGCGGGGCGCAGCTCGGGCCAGCGGTGAGCGCGGGCCAGCCCGGTCAGCACCCGCAGTCCCGGGACGACCTGGGGGGCGAGGCGCGAGAGCTGGGCCAGGTCGAGGGTGCCGTGGTCGGCGGCGCGCGCCGCGCTGGCCAGCCCCGGCGCCTCGTCGAGCAGGCCCAGCACCTGCGCGATGCTCGCCGCGTAGGTGTCGGCGTCGACCAGCAGGCTCTCGTGACCCGCCCGGGCGAGCTCGGCGGCCAGGGTGACCGCCGTCGTGGTGCGGCCGGGTGCCCCGGCAGGTCCCCAGACCACCACCACCCGACCCAGGGGTCGTCCACCCGGCTCGGCGTGGTCGTCGCCCTCGTGGTCCTCGCTCGGCGCGCCGCCCTGACCCCCGGCCCGGCCGTCTGCACGCTCGGACGACCTCGGGGGCGCGGGCAGGGCAGCCCGAGGGTCGCCGAACGCCGAGCCCGACGAAGGCGCCACCAGGTCGTCGACCGACTGGCGCAGAGCCGCGCTGACGAGGGCGGCGCCGGCGTCCGCGGCCAGCACCTGGCTGACGCCGAGCTGACGAAGTCGACGCACAGCCGACTCGTCACCGGGCTCGACCAGGGCCACCACCGCGCAGCCCGAGCCGGCCAGCCTCGCCAGCGCGTCGGCGTCCAGCCAGCGCAGGTCCGCGGACACCACGACCGCCCGGGCCGCGCCCGAGGCGGCGGTCGCGAGCAGGTCGGCCAGGTCGGCGCACCGGCGGACGACCTCGACCGCACCGCGCTCGACCTCCAGCCCGCGCACCAGTCGCGCCTCCCAGTGCCCGGTGACCGCGGTGAGCACCGGCAGCGCCGCACCGGCCGACCCGGCCGGTGCGCTCACGCGCCGGCTCGGGGCACGGTGGCCGGCACCGGGACCAGCGTGATCCGGCTGCCGTTGTCGACGGCCTCGATGACCTGCGGCACCAGGGCCGCGGTGAGCAGCAGCTGCACCGACGAGGCGGTGCTGGCGCCGAGGGTGCCGCGGCGGGTGGCGCGCCCCGCGACCTCGGCGCCCACCGCCACCTGGCGGGGCACGGTGTACGACGTGCTGCCGCGCTCGGGGTCGCGGGCGGCCACCCACACGTCGACGAGCACCCCGGCGACGAGCGGGTCGGCCACCTCGGCCGCCACCGGCACCGAGACCGGACGCAGGTCGACCTGGTCGCGGGCGCCGAGGGCGCTGCGGGGCACCAGCTCACCCGCCGCGACCGTCCGCAGCAGCACCTGTCCCGCGGCCGGTGACTGGGCGGCGGACAGGTACCGCTCGGTGACCCCCTCGAGCCGCACCCGCACGACCCGCAGGTCGTCCAGCGCGAGCGTGGTGCCCGGCGTCAGCACGCGCACTGCGGCGTAGACCGGGACCGTGTGGTCCGCGCGATCGACCACCACGGCGCCGGCCACCACCGAGACCAGCACCAGCAGCACTCCCACCAGCAGGCGGGTGTCGCGCCAGGTGGGGGTCTGGAAGCGCCGAGCCAACGCCGGAGCCGGCAGCCCGAAGGCCCGCTCCGCCGCCACCGGGCGCGCCGCCGCCGTCCCTGCTGATGCCGACCGTGCTGCCATCGATCCCCCTGACGTCCGCGCGCCCCACCCACCGCGTCGTACTCTGCCGCATCCGGTGCCGGTGGCGGAAGGGCTGTCCACAGGCCCCGACCGCGGCTCGCGGTGTCGGTGGGATAGTGACCGACATGCCGTCGCGGTTCCTGCTGCTCGCCGACGTGGCCGAGCAGCTCAACATCTCGGCCGCCCAGGCCTACGCCCTCGTCCGCTCGGGCGACCTGCCCGCGATCAAGGTCGGCGGCCGCGGCCAGTGGCGGGTCGAGGTCAGTGAGCTCGAGGGGTACATCCAGCGGATGTACGACCAGACGCGGGCGTTCGTCAGCCAGCACCCGTTCGGCGCCACCGACGCCGACGCGGTCGGCGACGTTGACGCGGTCGGCGACGTTGACGTGCAGGCCGACGTCAAGGCCACCACCTGAGCTCGACGCTCAGCGGTTCGGCTCAGCGGTTCGGCACAGCGGTTCGGCTCAGCGGTTCGGCTCAGCGCAGGTCGACTGACAGCGAGCTGGAGCTGCCCGGGGCCGGCCGCAGCCAGGCCAGGGAGGTGAACGGGACGGTGCGGACCCGCCGTACGGCGCCGGCCCGGCGCGGCTCGTCGGCGGGGTGCTCGGCCAGGTCGACGTGGTCGGCGCCCACCGCGTCCAGCGTGCCCGTCGGCACCGACCCGTCCGCGAGCCCGAGGCGCACCGGGCTGCGGTCGCGCGCCACGGCTCGCAGGGCGCTGCTCAGCGAGATCCGTCGGCGCACGCTGTCGCGCCCGGTCGTGGCGGCGGCCGAACCCAGCCCGACGGGGCTGGCCACCGACCCCACCCGCACCAGCACCGGGCCCTGACCCGCCCAGCCCCGCCCTACCAGGTCCGCCGTCGCTGGATCCTGCAGGACGAGCCACTGCTGGGCCACGTCGGTCACCACACCCTCGTGCGACGACCCGTCCACCAGGTGCAGCACGAGTGGCCGGCCGACGTGCGACACCACGCGGTCGGTGAGCTCGACCAGCGCGAGCTCGCGGCGGGTGCGGTCGGCGACCTCACCGGCGAGCTCGGCGGCCGCCTGGGCGTCGAGCTGGCCCTCCAGGTCGTCGAACAGCTCGTCCCAGCGCACCGCCTCATCCTCCCCCAGCGCCCAGTCATCGCGGGGCGTCGTCCACACCCTGCGGCACCCCCTTGACGGCATCAGCGTGCACCATCAGGATGCAGCCGTAGGCAAACGCAAGCAAACAGCATCGAGTAGAGGGGTTGAGCATCATGGGCAGACCAGCTACCCGTCCTCGTCGGGCCGTGATCGCGCTGACGGCACTGCTCGCCGGCACCGGTCTGACGGCCGGCACGGCGCTGCTCGCGCGCCTGGCCTGGGCCATCGCGACCGGTCCAGAAGTGGCACGGGACACGGGGGCCCCGCCCGGC
>JACMOY010000446.1 GCA_014377795.1 Actinomycetota bacterium
CCGGGCCGCGCTCGCCCGCGCCCTCCCGGTGCAGCAGCGCGACCTGCGGGACTGCCCGGCACCGACGTCGACGGGGCAGCTGTGCGTCAGCCATGACGCGCAGCTGCCCCGTCGGTGCGTCGGCGTCCGACCGATCAGCCGCCGAGCGACGCGCGGCTGTAGGCGCCAGCCCACGCCGCGACCTCGCTGAGGTAGGCCGAGGAGTCGTTGTAGGCAAGCACGGCCGCCCGCCACCCGGCGTCCGAGCCCATCGGGCCTGTCGCGCACAGGTAGCGCCCGGCGGCGAGCGCCGCGTCGTCGACGTCCTGCGGATCGCGGACGCCGTCGCCGTCGCCGTCCGCACGCCAGCGCCGCCACGTCGCCGGCAGCAGCTGCATCGGGCCGACGGCGCGGTCGAGTCGGGCGTCGCCGTCCAGCACTCCACCGTCGGTGTCGCCAACCCGCGCCACCCCGACCCCGTCCAGGGCCACGCCGACGACCGGGCGGTCGGGTCGGCCGTCCTCGCGAACGACGCGGCCGGCGTACCGGCCGTGGTCGGACTCGACCTCGCCGATCCCGGCCAGTGTCGTCCAGCCCAGCCGGCAGCCAGGGCGCTCAACGGCCAGCCGCAGCTCGGTGCGGCCGTAGGCGCGCAGCGCCGGGACGGGGATGCCGGTCAGGCCCGCCTGCTGCACCGCCCAGCCCTGCAGGGGGTCAGGTCGAGGTGACGCCTCGCGCAGCACGACCGGGGCGGACGGCGCCGCCACCGGGGGCGGGGGCACGGCCGGCGCAGCCGCGACCACGATCGCCTCGGCGCCGGCAGCCCCGACGTCGGACGCCACCAACGACAGGCCGGTCCCGGTCGTCGCCGAGACGACCAGGACGCTCACGACGAACCCGAGCCGTCCCGCCGACATCACATGCCCACGATGCACCAGGCGGGCGAACGCCGACCCCCGCCGCGGTGAACGCCGGACGCCGATCCGCTGCCGCCCGGGTCGGGTCAGCCGCGGGAGACGGCCCGGGCCAGGGCCCGCGCCTGCCGCGAGCGCACCAGCGCCTCGAGCAGCACGGGTTCACCGGCGCCGTCGGCGAGCGGCAGCCGCCAGTTGGGGTACTCCTCGTCGGTGCCGGGCTGGTTGATGGCCCGCCGGTCACCGACCGCGTCCGGCAGGGCCACGCCCACCAGCCGGGCCGGTGTCCAGGTGAGCAACCGGTGCAGCGCCTCGACGATCTCGCGGTCGGTCGCGCCGGCGCGCAGTAGACCCCGCTCGCCCAGCATCGTGATGACCTGTTGGCGGTCGGCCTCGTCCAGACGGCGCTCCTCGTCCACGTCGCGGGTGAGCAGCCCGAGCTTCTCGCGCACGTCGATGTGGACGCCGGCCAGGTAGCCCGCGGTCGGCGGCAGGTCGTGGGTGGTCACGGTCGCGAGGCACAGCTCTCGCCAGGCCTCGGGGGGCAGCGGGGCGCCGTCCTGGTCCTTCTCGAACCACAGGATCGAGGTGCCGAACACTCCGCGCTCTCGCAGGTAGTCGCGCACCCACGGCTCGACGACGCCGAGGTCCTCGCCGATGACGAACGCGCCGGCCCGGTGGGCCTCGAGGGCCAGGATGCCGACCAGCGCCTCGTGGTCGTAGCGAACGTAGGTACCGGCGCTCGGGCCCTGACCCTGCGGCACCCACCACAGCCGGAACAGCCCCAGGACGTGGTCGACGCGCACTCCCCCGGCGTGCCGCAGCACCCCGCGCAGCATGTCGCGGTACGGCGCGTAGCCGGCCTCGGCGAGCTGGTCGGGCCGCCAGGGCGGCTGGCTCCAGTCCTGGCCCTGCTGGTTGAACGCGTCCGGCGGCGCGCCCACCGTGACGCCACGGGCCAGGGCGGACCCGAGCGCCCAGGCGTCGGCGCCCTCGGGGTGCACACCGACCGCCAGGTCGTGGACGACCCCGAGGCGCATGCCGGAGGCGAGCGCGGCGCGGTGGGCCGCGCCGAGCTGCTCGTCGGCGATCCACTGCGTCCAGGCGTAGAAGTCGACCCGGTCGACCAGGCGACGGCGCTCGGCCTCGACCGCGTCGGAACCGGGGTCGAGCAGGCCGCTCGGCCAGGCCCCCCACGGCAGGCCGTGCTCCTCGGCGAGCGCGCACCAGGTGGCGAAGTCGACCAGGCCCTGGCCCTGCTCGGAGCAGTACACGTCGAAGGCGCGGGCCCGGGCGATCGAGCGCGGCAGCCGGTAGAGGGTCTCCAGCGCGGACTTCTTGGCCGCCCACGCGCCGTCGCGGTCGAGCTCGGCCGAGGTGTTGGCCGCGCGGGCGTCCTCGGCCTGCCACTCCAGCGTCTGGCGCTGGCTCGGCGGCATGTAGGCGACCTCGGGCACGTCCTCGACCCGGATGTAGAGCGGGTTGACGAACCGCCGGGTCGTCGGCAGGTACGGCGACGGCTCCATGACGCCGACCGGCTCGGCGGCGTGCAGCGGGTTGACCAGGACGAAGTCGGCGCCGAGGTCGGCGCCGCTCCACACGGCCAGGTCGGTGAGGTCGGCGAGGTCGCCGGTGCCCCACGAGCGCTGCGAACGCACCTGGTACAGCTGGGTCATGAAGCCCCAGGCGCGGCCCTCGCCGGCGAGGGCGGTCGGCAGCTCGAGCCGGTCGGGGGTGACGACCAGGTCGCACTGGTCGTCCCGGCCGCCGCTGCGGGCGTGCAGGACGTGCCAGCCGAGCGGCAGGTCGGCCGGCACCTCGAAGGTCGCCTCGCCGACCTGCGCGCCGTCCACGACCCGCGGCGCCACCCAGTTCTCCTGCTGACGCAGCTCGCACCGGCCGCCGCCCTCCAGGACGATCCAGGCGCGCACCGGCTCATCGTGGCCGATGTGCACCGGCACCCACGGCGTCCAGGACCGCCGGGTGACGACCACCGGGGGCAGCATCCGCCGCCACGCGCGCTCGCCGTGCGCGGCAAGGGCCGCCTCGACGTCCTCGCCGGTGACGACCGGCACGTCCAGCGCGGTGAGCACCGCGCGCACCGTCTCGGCCGCTACCCGCACGTGGCTGCCCCGCCAGTCCCAGTACTCGGTCGCCACGCCATGGGCTCGCGCGAGGTCCGTGAGGGCCGGGCTGGGCGCGTGCCCGCCGGACGGGACGTCCGCGTCCGGGTCCGGCTGGTCACCGGCCGCTGCGTCGGCGCCGACCGTCGGGACGGACGTCGGGACGGGCCGGTCGGCCGCGGGGCGGGTGGGGTCGGTCACGGTCTCTCGCGATCAGCTGTGAGGGGGTCGGCGCGCCCCGATCCTGCCACGCCCGGCCGGTGCCCGCCGTCCGCCGACCGTAGGGTGCGGCCATGACCGCCTCACCCGCCGCCGGCCCCCGCCCGACCGGGGACTACCCCGCCGCCCAACGCCTCGACCTGGTCGAGCGGCTGCCCGCTGCCGCACCGACGTACGACGTGGCCGACCCCTACCGCTGGCTGGAGGACCCCGACACGCCGGCCACCCGCGACTGGCTGCAGGCGCAGGACGAGCTGGTGGCGGCGCAGCGGGCCCAGTGGGCCGCGCGTCCCCGGCTGCAGCAGCGGATCAGCGAGCTGCTCGGCGCCGGCGTCGTCAGCGCACCGGTCTGGCGCGGCGCGCGGCAGTTCGTCATCCGCCGGGTGGCTGGGCAGGAGCACGCGGTGCTGATCACGGTGGACGCCGACGGCGGCGAGCGGGTGCTCGTCGACCCGATGCGGCTGGACCCGAGCGGGGCCACCACGCTCGACAGCTGGCAGCCCAGCAAGGAGGGGCACCTGCTGGCCTACCAGGTCTCCGAGGGCGGGCGCGAGGAGTCGGTGCTGCGGGTGATCGACGTCGTGACCGGTGAGCAGGTCGACGCGCCGATCGACCGAGCCCGCTACTCGCCGATCGCCTGGCTGCCCGGCGGTGAGGCGTTCTACTACGTGCGCCGGCTCGCCCCCGCGCTGGTGCCGGCGGGTGAGGAGCAGTACCACCGGCGGGTGTGGCTGCACCGGCTCGGCCACGACCCCGACGACGACGAGCTGGTCTTCGGTGAGGGCCAGGACCTGCACCACTACTACGGCGTGTCGGTGTCGATGGACGGCCGCTGGCTCAGCATCAGCGCGGCGTCGGGCACCGCGCCGCGCAACGACCTGTGGGTCGCCGACCTAGACGCGGACCAGCCCTGCCTGGACCCCGTCCAGCAGGGCGTCGACGCGCAGACCTCGCTGTACGTCGGCCGCGACGGTCGCGCCTACGTGTTCACCGACCGCGACGCCCCTCGGGGCCGACTGGCCGTCGCCGACCCCGCCGACCTGCGGTACGAGACCTGGGTCGACCTGCTGCCGCAGGACGACGAGGCCGTGCTGGACGGGTTCGTCGTCCTGGACGCCGGGCTCGCGACCCCGCTGCTGCTCGCCGCCTGGACCCGGCACGGCGTCAGCGAGCTGACCGTCCACGATGCGGCGACCGGCGCGCGCACCGGCGAGGTGCCCCTGCCCGGGGTCGGGTCGGTCGGCGGCATCACCGAGCACCCGGAGGGCGGGCACGAGGCGTGGATCGGCTACACCGACGCGACCACCCCCAGCAGCGTGCTGCGCTACGACGCGCTGACCGGCCAGACGTCGACCTGGGCGACGGCGCCTGGGTCGGTCGACGTGCCCCGGGTCAGTGCCCGGCAGGTGAGCTACGCGTCGAGCGACGGCACCGTCGTCCGGATGCTGCTGATCTCGCCCGCCGACGCGCCGGACCGGCCCCGACCGACGGTGCTGTACGGGTACGGCGGGTTCGGCGTCACGATGACCCCCGGCTACTCGGCCGGTGTGCTCGCCTGGGTCGAGGCCGGCGGCGTCTACGCCATCGCCGGGCTCCGCGGCGGCGGCGAGGAGGGCGAGCAGTGGCACCGCGACGGCATGTTGGGGCATAAGCAGAACGTCTACGACGACTTCCACGCGGCCGCGCAGTGGCTGGTCGACGAGGGCTGGACGACGCCCGCCCAGCTCTCGATCAGCGGGGGCTCCAACGGCGGGCTGCTCGTCGGCGTCGCCGTCACCCAGCGCCCCGAGCTGTTCGCCGCCGCGGTGTGCTCGGCGCCGCTGCTCGACATGGTGCGCTACGAGCAGTTCGGGCTCGGCGCCACCTGGGCCAGCGAGTACGGCACGGCCGCGGACGTCGAGCAGCTGGGCTGGCTGGTCGACTACTCGCCATACCACCACGTGAGCCCCGGGACGCCGTACCCGGCGGTGCTGTTCACGGTGTTCGACGGCGACACCCGGGTCGACCCGCTGCACGCCCGCAAGCTGTGCGCGGCCCTGCAGCACGCGACGTCCGCGCCCCTGGCCGACGCTCCGGTGCTGCTGCGCCGCGAGGCCGACGTCGGGCACGGCGCCCGCGCGCTGTCACGCAGCATCGAGCTCAGCGCCGACACCCTCGCCTTCGCCGCGCACCACACCGGGCTGCAGCTGGGCTGAGCACGGCTCGACCGTCCTGGCTCGACCGCCCCGCGGGGCTGCGTAGCCTGGGCGGTTGCCCGCTCGTCACGACCGACCCCCCGGGGGACCCCGCCTGTGCACCTCACCCTGAACACCACGCTCGAGACGGCCGCGGCATGGTCGGACGCCGTCACCACCTGGCTGCTGACGCACGGAGTGCGCATCGTGGTGATCCTGGTCGTCGCGACCCTCGCCCGGTTCGTGCTGCGCCGATCGGTGCACCGGCTGGTGCGCCGCAGCATCGACTCACGGCTGGGTGCGCGGCTGCAGGAGAACCGCGCGACCCGCGTCCTGGCCAGCGCGACGGGCGCCACGCACGAGCGCCGCCGCCAGCGCACCGAGACCCTCGGGTCGGTGCTCGGCAGCCTGATCACGGCCATCGTGTACGGCGTCGCGACCTTGATGGTGCTCGGCGAGTTCGACCTCAACCTGGCGCCGCTGCTGGCCTCGGCCGGGGTCGCCGGCGTGGCCCTGGGCTTCGGCGCGCAGAGCCTGGTCAAGGACTTCCTGTCCGGCGTCTTCATGCTGCTCGAGGACCAGTACGGCGTCGGCGACATCGTCGACACCGGCGAGGCGACCGGTACGGTCGAGGAGGTGACGCTGCGGATCACCAAGCTGCGCGACCCCAGCGGCGTGGCCTGGTACGTGCGCAACGGCGAGATCGTGCGGATCGCCAACAAGAGCCAGGGCTGGTCGACCGCCGTCGTCGACCTGCCCGTGTCCTACGCCGAGGACGTCGAGCGGGTGCTCGCCATCATCCGCACGGTCGTCACCGAGGTGTACGACGACCCGCAGTGGCACCCGCTGATGATCGAGCCGCCCACCGTCGCCGGTGTCGAGCAGATCACCGGCACCACGGTCACGATCCGGGTGTTCGCCAAGACGGTCACGGACCAGCAGTGGGGGGTGCAGCGGGTGATCCGCGAGCGGGCCAAGAACGCCTTCGACCGCGCCGGCGTCCAGGCGCCGGTCACCTACCCGCCGGCCCCCGGCGGCACCATCACGGGCACGGTCTGACGTCGGCCCCGACCGTGCCGCGGTTCGCGTCCCGGGCGCGAGGCGACGACAGTAAGGGCCATGAGCACTGAACCGACCGCGACCACCGGCACCCGGCGCACGGCCCTGGTGACCGGCGCCACCGGCTACATCGGCGGGCGACTCGTCCCGCACCTGCTGGCGGCGGGGTTCGCGGTGCGCGTCCTGGCGCGCGACCCCGGCAAGCTGCGCGACCAGCCCTGGTTCGCCGACGTCGAGGTCGTGAGGGGCGACGTCGGTGACCGCGACGCCGTGCAGCGCGCGTGCCTCGGGGCCGACGTCGCCTACTACCTGGTGCACAGCCTCGACATGGGCAAGCGGTTCGAGCGCCGCGACCGTGACATGGCGCGCGCCTTCGCCCGCGGCGCACGCGGGGCGCTGATCGACCGCATCGTCTACCTGGGCGGGCTCTACCCCGACACCGAGGACCTCTCGCCGCACCTGGACTCGCGCAAGGAGGTCGGCGAGATCCTGCTCGACTCCGGGGTGCCGACCGTCGTCCTGCGGGCCGCGGTCATCATCGGGTCGGGGTCGGCGTCCTTCGAGATGCTGCGCTACCTCACCGAGCGGCTGCCGGTGATGATCACCCCGCGGTGGGTCGAGAACCGGATCCAGCCGATCGCCGTCCGCGACGTGCTGCGGTACCTGGTGCGGGCGGCCGACCTTCCGCCCGAGGTCAGCCGGGGCTTCGACATCGGCGGCCCGGACGTCCTCACCTACAAGAAGATGATGGTGCGCTACGCCGAGGCGGCAGGGCTGTCGCCGCGCGTCATCCTGCCGATCAACGTCCTCACGCCGAACCTCGCGAGCCACTGGGTCTCCGTGGTGACGCCGGTGCCCAACGGCATCGCCCGGCCACTGGTCGAGAGCCTGGTGCACGAGGTCGTCTGCAAGGAGCACGACATCGCTGAGTACGTCGAGGACCCGCCGGGTGGGCTGATCGGCTTCGACCGCGCGCTCGAGCTGGCGCTGACCCGCGTGCAGGAGTACGACGTCGCCACGTCGTGGACGTCCGCGAACTCCCCCGGCTCGCCCAGCGACCCGTTGCCCACCGACCCGGACTGGGCCGGCGGTTCGCTGCACGTCGACGAGCGAGCCAGCGTCGTCAACGCCTCGCACGCCAGCCTGTGGTCGGTGATCGAGAGCATCGGTGGCCAGAACGGTTGGTACAGCTGGTCTCTGGGCTGGCGGGTGCGCGGCATCATGGACAAGATGACCGGTGGCCCGGGACTTCGTCGCGGTCGGCGCAACCCCTACGACCTCGTCGTCGGCGACGCGCTGGACTGGTGGCGGGTCGAGGAGATCGAGGACGAGAAGCTGCTGCGGCTGCGGGCCGAGATGAAGCTGCCGGGCCTGGCCTGGCTCGAGCTGCTCGTCGAGGACGACGCAGCCGGGCGCACGGTGTTCCGCCAGCGCGCGCTGTTCCACCCCCGTGGGCTGATGGGCCAGCTGTACTGGAAGGCCATCTCACCGTTCCACGGCATCGTGTTCGGCGGGATGCAGCGCAACATCGCCAGGGCCGCCGAACAGGCCGAGCTGGCCCCCGCGTCCGCCCGACGGCGTCCGTCCGGCCGCTCGGCGGCCTGAGACACTGGTCGGGTGAGCCAGCAACCCACGTTCTACGAGCAGGTCGGCGGGCACGAGACGTTCGCCCGTCTGGTGCACCGCTTCTACGAGGGCGTCGCCACCGACGCGCCGCTGCGCGCGCTCTACCCCGACGACGACCTCGCCGCCGCCGAGCAGCGGTTCCTGATGTTTCTGGAGCAGTACTGGGGCGGCCCGACGACGTACAGCGAACAGCGCGGGCACCCACGGCTGCGGATGCGCCACAACCCGTACGTCGTCGACGCCGACATGCGCGACCGCTGGCTGCGCCACATGCGCGACGCCGTCGACTCGCTAACCCTGCCGCCGGCTGACGAGCTGGTGCTGTGGGACTACCTCGAGCGGGCCGCGCACTCGCTGGTCAACACCCCCGGCTAGCTGTCGGACCCTTCGTACGGCGTGGGCGTGCGGTTCGGCGGACGTCGGGGCGCCATCGGGGCGTCACCGGTGCGCCGCGGCCCGGTCCAGGGTGCCGGGACGGCGTCCAGCCGCGAGGCCAGTGCGTACGCGACCGACTCGTAGTTGACCCGCCAGCCGCGAAAGTCCGGCCAGGCCTGCTCGGGGGTGCGCTCGACCGGGAACGTCGTCGAGGTGATCCGCTCGACCCCGCGCAGGTAGTCCTCGTAGGACAGCGCGATCTCGGAGTCCGGGTCAGGGTCGGGGTCGACGTCCAGGCCGACGGTCTCGGCGATCGACCGCAGGGCGCTGAAACCCATGCGCAGCGCCAGTCTGGCCTCAGGAGCCGGCGCCCGGGACGGTGACAGGGCGAGCCACAGTGCCGCGGAGTCCAGCACGGCGATCAGCGCCACCAGCCACGACGACAGGTCGGCCGGCGAGCGGAACCGGGTGAGCACCGGGTAGTTGGTGTGGCTCTCGGCCACGTCCGCCGCCCACCGCTCCCACTGCAGGTAGAACTGGTCCATCACGGCACCGTCGTCATCCTCGGCGAAGCCGAACCGCGTGCGGGCCAGGATCTCTGGCCCCCACGCCGGCGTCCCGGCCCGCCCGGTCAGCAGCATCACCTCCGTCTCGCGACGGTTGAACGCCCCGTACAGGGTGGGCAGGTAGCCGACCTGCAGGGCGACGACGACCAGACCACTCGCTGCCGCGACATAGTCGATGACCGTGAGGGGTGCGCTGTCGGGGCCCGCGTACCCGAGGGTGAACAACGAGGACCCCGCCTGCGCGAGCGCGTGCCCGAACCCGCGTCCGTCGAACGGCTGCAGCACGAGGGCGAAGCCGAGGTAGAGCAGCATCAGCCACAGCGCCAGCTGGGCCAGGATCGTCGTGGCGGCCTGCGAGGCCAGTCGCGTGTCGCGGGTGGCGTAGTCGCGCACCCGCGAGGTCGCGAGCGCGTACACGCGGTCGACCGTGCGGTCGACACCGCGGCTGAGCCGGTCGCGCGACGTGCGCGGCACGACCAGGGTGCTGATCACGCTCGCCCAGGTGGCGCCGACCATCACCACTCCGACCAGGGCGAGCAGCAGCGTCACGGGCACGATCGTGCCATTGGCGCCCGCCGGCGACCGACTTGTACCGTCGTCACCCGTGACCTCGACCACCGCCGACCTGCTCGTCCACCCCCAAGACGCACCCGACGGGCCCTGGTGGCGCAGCGCCGTCATCTACCAGGTCTACCCCCGCTCGTTCGCCGACGGTGACGGTGACGGCATCGGTGACCTGCCCGGCATCACCAGCCGGCTCGAGCACCTGGTCGAGCTGGGCGTCGACGCCGTGTGGCTGTCGCCGTTCTACCTCTCGCCGCAAGCGGACGCGGGGTACGACGTCGCCGACTACCGCACCGTCGACCCCGTCTTCGGCACCCTGGACGACGCCGATGCGTTGCTGCACAGGGCGAACGACCTAGGTCTGCGGGTCATCGTCGATCTGGTGCCCAACCACACCTCGGACGAGCATGCGTGGTTCACGGCGGCGCTCGCGGCCGGCCCGGGTAGTCCCCAGCGCGAGCTGTACATGTTCCGCGACGGGTTGGGCGAGCACGGCGAGCTGCCGCCGAACGACTGGAAGTCCGTCTTCGGCGGCGGGGCCTGGCAGCGGGTCACCGAGCCCGACGGCACCCCCGGCCAGTGGTACCTGCACCTGTTCGACGTCAAGCAGCCCGACCTGAACTGGCACCACCCGCGGGTCCGGGCCGAGTTCGAGTCGATCCTGCGGTTCTGGCTGGACCGTGGCGTCGCCGGGTTCCGCATCGACGTGGCCCACGGCCTGGTGAAGGCCGACGGGCTACCCCCCTACGGTCACGAGCACGAGATGCTGCAGGGCACCGACGAGCAGCGGCCGCAGGCCCCCTACTGGGACCAGGACGACGTGCACGAGATCTACCGCTCGTGGAACCGCGTCGTCAGCGCGTACGACGGCGACCGGGTGCTCGTCGCCGAGGCCTGGGTCGAGCCGGCCGAGCGCCTCGCCCGCTACGTCCGCGAGGACGAGCTGCACCAGTCGTTCAACTTCCCCTACCTGGTGACCCCGTGGTCGGCGGGCGAGCTGCGCGAGGTCGTGACCGCGTCGCTGCAGGCCACCGACGCGGTGGGGGCACCGACGACCTGGGTGCTGAGCAACCACGACCTGGTGCGGCACGCCTCGCGGTTCGGCTACCCGGCGGGCACCCGGCTCGGCAACGGCATCGGCGCCGACGACCCCCAGCCGGACGCCGCGCTCGGCCTGCAGCGCGCCCGTGCCGCATCGCTGCTGATGCTGGCGCTGCCCGGGTCGGCCTACCTCTACCAGGGCGAGGAGCTCGGCCTGCCCGAGCACACGACCCTGCCCGACGACGTGCGTCAGGACCCCACCTGGCTGCGGTCCGGTCACGTCCACCGCGGGCGGGACGGCTGCCGGGTGCCGCTCCCCTGGCAGGCCGACGCCCCGTCGTACGGCTTCGGCCCGGGGCCGCTGTCGTGGCTGCCGCAGCCCGCCGTGTGGCGCGAGCTCGCCCTCGACGTCCAGCGCGAGGTGCCGGGCTCGACGTACGAGACCTACCGCGCGGCACTGCGTCTGCGCCGCTCGCTCGAGCTCGGCACCGGCTCGCTGACCTGGCTGACCGGGTGGGGCAAGGACGTCGTGGCGCTGGCCAACCGCAACGTCACCGTGCTCGCGAACGTGGGCACGACTGACCTCGAGCTGCCGGCCGACACCGTCGTCCTGGTGTCGAGCGGTGAGCCGCGAGAGGTGGACGGCGTGGTGATCGTGCCGGCGGACACCACCGTGTGGGCGCGGCTGGTCCGGGCCTGACGGCTCAGATCAGGGCGGCGCGACACAGCACGTGACCGCGTGCGGTGGACAGGCGTCGCCACGCCCCGACGGCGTACAGCGCGACGGGCTCGTCGGCGCCGACGAAACCCAGGGCGTGCGCGGCGTACGCCGACCCCGCCGGCACGCCGTCCACCCCGGGCAGGTCACGGCCCCACACCAGAGCCCGCAGCCGGGCCACCGCAGCGGACCCGGCGCCGTCCGGGACCCCGGCGGCCACCTCGGCGACGCCGGTGTCCGCGGCGGCGAGCAGCAGGTCACGCGGCATGGTCCCCACCACCTGCCACCCCGACCGGGGCGGGCTGATGCCGGCCCACCCGGCGTCCGCGGCTGCGACCGGGGGCACGGGCAGGTCGAGCGAGCCACCCAGGCGGGCGAAGCGGTCGGCCATCGCGGCCAGCGGGACGGTGACGTCGAGGTCGGCCGGCTCGGCCAGGTGCAGCACCCGCAGCCCGATCACGGTGGGGCCACCACCGCCGTGCACGGGCGAGACGTAGGCCGCGAGCACCGCCCCGGCCGACACCAGGCGCACCGCGCCGCCGGGGTCGACCTTCTGGGCCCGGCCCAGGTACGTGGCGAGGTCGGCCGACGTCCCGACGTCCGGCAGGTGCAGCGTGCTCATGCGCTCTTGCGGCGGCGGGCCCTGAACGGCACCGGGCCACCGCGCAACCCCTCGAGCCGGGCGATGTCGGTCTCGGTGAGGCGGCGCGGTCGCTCGGCCGCCAGGTCGTAGAGCACCAACGTCGACTCGGCCAGCGCGTACCGCACCCGAGGGCCGTCGACCGGGGCGTCGTACACCTCGTACCCGACCTCGATCATCGCGCCCTTGAGGGTGGTGATCCACAGGTCGATGTGCACCGGCTCGGGCCGCCACGTGAGCGGCTTGAGGTACTCGATCTCGTGGCGCGCCACCAGGATGCCGGTGTCCAGCATGCTGCCGCCGTCCTCACCCGCACGGTGCGCGCCGAACGCCTCGATCCGGGCGTCCTCGAAGAAGCGCAGGTACTGCACGTTGTTGACGTGGCCGTAGGCGTCCATGTCCGACCAGCGCATCGGGTAGTCGCAGCGGTAGTGGGCCATGCGGTCATGCTGCCGCACCGCGGGGTAGGTTGCCGACGTGGGTCATGACGACGACGCCCCCGCTCGGGGCGAGCTGCCCGGGCTCGACGTCGCCGCGTTGAGCACCTGGCTGGACGTCGAGCGGCCGGGTCTGCGCACCGGCCCGCTGCGCGCCGAGCTGGTGGCCGGCGGCCGGTCCAACCTCACCTACGCGTTGGACGACGACGCGCACCGCTGGGTGCTGCGCCGCCCCCCGCTGGGGCACGTCCTCGCCACGGCCCACGACATGATCCGCGAGCACACGGTGATCAGCGCCCTCGCCGGCAGCGCGGTGCCCGTCCCGGCGACGGTGCTGCTGCACGCCGACCCCGACCTGCTCGGGGCGCCGTTCTACCTGATGGAACGGGTCGAGGGCCAGGTCCTGCGCACCCGCGACGACCTGCTGGGCGTCCCTGCCGACGACCGAGAAGCGTTGTCGCGGGCGCTGGTCGGCACGCTCGCGGCGCTGCACGACGTCGACGTGGAGGCCGCCGGTCTCGCGGACTTCGGCCGCCCGGACGGTTTCATGGCCCGTCAGGTGTCGCGCTGGTCGCGCCAGCTCGACGCCAGCCGCAGCCGCGACCTGCCGGGCATCGAGCGGCTGCGCGACGGGCTGGCCGGCTCGGTTCCGCCTGCGATGTCGACCACCGTGGTGCACGGGGACTTCCGGCTCGACAACCTGCTCGTGCGCCCCGACGACCACGGCGTCGCCGCGGTGCTGGACTGGGAGATGGCCACTCTCGGCGACCCGCTGGCCGACGTCGGGCTGCTGGCCGTCTACTGGGGCACCGGTTCTGCGCACGCCGGGCTCGGGCCGGTCGCCGCTCTGCCCGCGACCGTGCCCGGTTACCCGGACGCCGCGACCCTGGCCGGTTGGTACGCCGAGCTCACCGGCCGGGACCTCGCGCGGATCCCCTGGTACGTCGGTTTCGGCTACTTCAAGCTGGCCGTGATCCTCGAGGGCATCCACTACCGCTGGACCCAGGGGATGACCGTGGGCAGCGGCTTCGACCAGGTCGGTGACGTCGTCCCGGGGCTCGTGGCCGCCGGCCTGGAGGCACTTGCCGCCGACCAGGGCGTTCCCGACCCACTGTGACCCGCTGCCCGACCCGCCCCACCGAGAAGAGGACCTGAAGTGGACTTCACCCAGGACGCGCGCACCACCGAGCTGGCCGCCACGCTGCAGCAGTTCCTGGACGAGCACGTCCACCCCGCCGAGCCGGTGCTCGAGGAGCAGGTGCGCGCGGCGCGCGGCACCGACCGCGAGTGGTCGCGCCCACCGGTCGTCGAGGAGCTCAAGGCCCTGGCGCGCGAGCGGGGGCTGTGGAACCTCTTCCTGCCCGGTGACCGCGGCGCGGGCCTGACCAACACCCAGTACGCGCCGCTGGCCGAGCTCACCGGGCGCTCGCCGTGGCTGGCGCCAGAGGCCCTGAACTGCGCTGCGCCGGACACCGGCAACATGGAGGTGCTGACCGAGTTCGGCACTCCCGAGCAGAAGCAGCAGTGGCTGGAACCGTTGCTGGACGGGCGGATCCGGTCGGCGTTCTGCATGACCGAGCCGGACGTCGCGTCGTCCGACGCCACCAACGTCGCCACCCGGATCCGCCGTGACGGCCCCGACTACGTCGTCGACGGTCGCAAGTGGTGGTCGACCGGCGCGATGGACCCGCGTGCCGAGATCTTCATCGTCATGGGCCGCAGCGCAGGCCCGCAGGACGAGACCGTCGACCGTCATCGGGCGCAGTCGATGATCCTGGTGCCGCGCAACACTCCCGGGGTCACCGTGGTGCGGCCGCTGAGCACCTTCGGGTATGACGACGCCCCGCACGGCGGTCACGCGGAGGTCACCTTCGACCAGGTGCGCGACCCGGCGTCCAACCTGCTCGTCGGCGAGGGCGAGGGCTTCGCGATCGCGCAGG
>JACMOY010000447.1 GCA_014377795.1 Actinomycetota bacterium
CCCCCCCCCACCCCGTCCGGCGCGAGCACCAGGGGGCCCGCGGGGGCGCCCGTCGACGTCGTCGTGGGGGTCGTGGTCGCGCTCGACGGGGCGAGGCGCCCGACGGCGCCGGCGACGAGCCGACGCAGGGTGGTGAAGCCCTGGGTGGTCGCGGGCGGCTCGTTGACCACGAGCGTCGACACGCTCGTCCCGCCCGCGGCGGCGGCTACCGCTACCCACTCGACGCCGGCCGTGCCGCCCTGGAGGGTGCCGACGTCGACCTTGAAGGCGCGCGCGCCGTCCGTGCTCGTCGGGTCCTCGGCGACGGTGACCTGCAGGTTGTTGCCGGGCACCTGGTCGAGCCGGGTCTGACAGCGCCGCAGGCCGTCGGCCAGGTCGGTGACCGCGGCCCGGGCCGCGGCGGGGCTGGCGTAGGTGCGCACCCGCTGCGTGCCGAGCGGGGCCGACGTCGTCGCGTCGGCGACCTGGGCCAGGGCGACGTCGCCGCGTGGCTGTGTGTCGACGTCGCAGGTGTGCACCTGCACCATCCCCTCGTTGGTGACGGTCTGCCACCGGGTCGCGTGGCCCGCCGCCAGGTCGGGGCCGGCCCACCGGTCGGCCGGCAGGAACAGGCCGGGGTCGACCGAACCGGACGCCGCGTACAGCGGCGGCGGACCGGACTCGGCCGTGGTGTCCGGGGTCGAGGCTGGCGTCGGGGTCACCGTCGCGGCGGTGGTCGAGGTGACGGACGTCGCCGGCGGGACGACGGAGCGCCGGGCCTGGGGTGCGCCGGTGGTCAGCGCGGTGCCCCCGACGACCGCGGCGACGGCCAGCGCCGACGTCCCGGCCAGGGCCGCGCGACGGCGGCGGGTGCGCTGGTCGCCCCGGGCTCGGACGTCGCTCGGGGGTCGCATCGGGAGCGTCGCGACGTCCGAACGCAGGTCGAGAAGGGCTGCTCGCAGCTGCTCGTCATCACGCACGGTGCACGTCCTTGGTGGTCGACGGGGCTGGTGAGGAGGTGGTCAGGTCGGTCGGGTCGAGATCGCCGATCACGGCTGCCAGGGCGGCCCGACCGCGGCTCAGGCGGGCCTTGACGGTGCCGACGGCGACGCCGGTCTGGGCCGCGACCTCGCCCACCGACAGACCGGACAGGTGGTGCAGCACGATCGCCTCGCGCTGGTCCGCGGTGATCCGGCGCAGTGCGGCGACGAGCACGGTGTGGTCCTCGCCCGGGGCGGGCGTGGTCTGCTCGCGGCCGTGCCGGCGCAGGTGCTGGACCGCGGTGCGGGCCCGGCGCCAGCGCGAGACCGCCACGCGCCGGGCGACGGTGCGCACCCAGGCCTCGGGGTCGGCGTACGTCCGCACCGCGCTCCACCGCTGCCAGGCCCGCGCGTACGCCTCGCTCACGCAGTCCTGGGCCTCGGACGCACTGCCGGTCATGGCGTACAGCTGGTAGAGGACGCGCCTGCTGGTGCCGCGGTAGAAGTCGTCGAACGACTCCACGAGGTCCTCGTCGGGCACGGCCGCCCTCTCGTCGTCGGCCGCGGGTCGCGGCGCGTTCGCAGATCATCACGCGCCGAGGGCCGGTGCGGTTGCGTCCGCGACACCCCGATCGTCGGCGGATGCGCCGCGAGCGGCGGCCCGCCCACGACGATGGAGCCCAGCATGAGCCTCCTGGACCGCCTTCGCCCCGACCACCTCGACACCGCGCGCGAGCCGGTCGGCGCGGTGGGTGCCGCGTTGAGCGGCGCCGGGGCGGCCCTGCTGTCGCTGCTGGGGGTGGCCCTGCCGGTCCTGCTCACCTGGGCCGTGTCGCCCGACACCGCCGCGACGTGGGGCCAGGCGGTGCGGGTGTCGGCCGACGGCTGGCTGCTGCTGCACCACGTCGAGCTGACGGTGCCCGGCGGGTCGGTCTCGCTGCCGCCGCTGGGGCTGACCGCCCTGCCGGGTCTGGCCTGCTGGTGGGCCGGACGCCGGATCGCCGCCGGTCACCTGGACGACGACCTCGTACCCGGCGTCCGGCGCGGCGCTGCACCGAGCCCACGGGCGCTCGTGCTGCCCGTGGTGGCGATGGCGGCGGGCTATGCGCTCGTCGTGACGGTCGTCGCGCTGCTGGCCCGCGGTGACGGCGTGCGGCCGGTCGCCTGGCAGGCGTCGCTCGCCGGCCTGGTGCTGGCGCTGGTGGTCGGGGGCACCGCGGCGCTGCGACACGGGCGTCCCTCACCGGCCGTCGCCGACACCCTGCGGCTGCCCGCTCGGCTCCGACGGTGCGCCCGCCCCGCGGCGATGGCCGCCGTGAGCCTGGTGGGGCTGGGGGCGCTCGTGGTCGCGGGCGCGCTGCTGGTGCACCACGACCGGGTGCAGTCCCTGCATCGCGCGCTGGACCCCGGCGTCGTCGGCGGCGCCGTGCTCACCGTCGCCGAGGTCGGCGTCGTGCCCAACTTGGTCCTGTTCGCTGTCGCCTGGCTCGCCGGGCCAGGGTTCGCGGTCGGGGTCGCGACGTCCGTGACGCCGGCCGGCTCGACCCTGGGCCTGCTGCCGCTCGTGCCGCTGCTCGGCGCCGTTCCCGCGACGGGCGCGCTGCCGCCCGTGATGTGGGCCGTCGTCGCCGTGCCGGTGCTCGTCGGCGCCGGAGCCGGATGGGTGGTGGCGCGCCGACGTCCGGCCGAGGCGAGAGTCCTGGACGTGGTCGCCGACGGGCTCACCAGCGCCGCGCTGGCGGCGGCGGTTCTTGCCGCCGCGATCACGGTCGCGGGTGGCGCTGCCGGCCCCGGTGCCCTGGCTGCCGTCGGGGCGAGTGGCTGGAAGGTTGCCCTGGTGCTGGCCGCTGAGCTGGCTGCGGGCGCCGCGGCGTCCGCCTGGGCCACCCACCGGCGCCGGGCGGCCCGACCCGCCTGAGCGGCCGGCGATAGCCTGTCCCGCCGTGCCCGTCTCCACGCCACCTCGTGCCCCCACGCGGGTCGTGGTGCTCGTCTCCGGAGCCGGCACCAACCTCGCCGCGCTGCTCGAGGCCGGCGTCGATCCGGCGTACGGCGCGCGCGTCGTCGCGGTGGGATCGGACCGGCCCGGCACCGAGGCGCTCGAGCGGGCGGACCGGGCGGGCGTGGCGACCTTCGTCCACCGGGTGGCCGACTGCGTCGACCGCGCAGCGTGGGACGTCGGGCTCGCCGACCTGGTCGCCGCCCACCAGCCCGACCTCGTCGTCTCGGCCGGCTTCATGAAGCTGGTCGGCCCGGCGTTCCTGGCCCGGTTCGGTGGCCGCTTCGTGAACACCCACCCGGCGCTGCTGCCCGCCTTCCCGGGGACCCACGCGGTCGCCGACGCGCTGGCTCACGGCGTGCGGGTCACCGGCGCGACACTGTTCATGGTCGACGAGGGCGTCGACACCGGCGCCATCATCGACCAGCGCGCCGTGCGGGTGGCTGACGACGACACCGTCGCGTCGCTGCACGGGCGGATCAAGGACGTCGAGCGCACGATGCTCGTCGAGCACGTCGGCGCCATGGCCCGCAAAGGCTGGACCATCCACGACAGAAGGGTCACCATCTCGTGAACGACGAGCGCCCCATCCGCAGGGCCCTGATCTCGGTGTATGACAAGACCGGGCTCGAGGCGCTGGCCACCGCCCTGCACGCCGCCGGTGTCGCGATCGTCTCCACCGGGTCGACCGCGTCGCGGATCGCCGCCGCCGGTGTTCCGGTGACCGCGGTCGAGGAGGTCACCGGGTTCCCCGAGTGCCTCGACGGCCGGGTCAAGACCCTGCACCCCGCGGTGCACGCGGGCATCCTGGCCGACCTGCGGCTGCCCGACCACCGCCGCCAGCTCGACGAGCTCGGCATCACGCCGTTCGACCTGGTCGTGAGCAACCTCTACCCCTTCGCCGACACGGTGGCCTCGGGCGCCACCCCGGACGAGTGCGTCGAGCAGATCGACATCGGCGGCCCGTCGATGGTGCGCGCGGCCGCCAAGAACCACCCGAGCGTCGCGATCGTCACCTCGCCCGCGCAGTACGACGATGTATTGCAGACGTTGCAGGGCAACGGTTTCAGCCTCGAGCAGCGGCGTGCGCTCGCGGCAGCCGCGTTCCGGCACACCGCGTCGTACGACGTCGCCGTCGCCTCGTGGATGGGCAGCGTCCTCGCGCCGGACGGTGGGGACAGCCCGTTCCCCACCTGGGTGGGCGCCACCTGGCAGCGTGCGTCGGTGCTGCGCTACGGCGAGAACCCGCACCAGGGGGCCGCGCTCTACACCGGCTCGCACCCGGGTCTGGCCGCGGCGACGCAGCTGCACGGCAAGGAGATGTCGTACAACAACTACGTCGACGCGGACGCCGCCCTGCGTGCCGCCTACGACTTCGAGGGCCCGGCGGTCGCGATCATCAAGCACGCCAACCCCTGCGGCATCGCGACGGGCGCCGACATCGGTGACGCGCACGCCAAGGCGCACGCGTGCGACCCGGTCTCGGCCTTCGGCGGGGTCATCGCCGCCAACCGACCCGTGACGCGGGCGATGGCCGAGCAGGTCGCCGAGGTGTTCACCGAGGTTGTCGTCGCCCCGGCGTACGACGTTGACGCCCTCGAAGTGCTGCAGCGCAGGAAGAACGTGCGGTTGCTGCAGGTCGAGCACACCCAACCGGGTGCTGCGGTCGAGATGCGGGCGATCAGCGGCGGGCTGCTGATGCAGCAACGCGACCTGGTCGACGCCACCGGCGGCGACCCCGCGTCGTGGGCCCTCGCCGCCGGCGAGGCGGTCGACGCCGCGACGCTGGCCGACCTCGAGTTCGCCTGGCGCGCGGTGCGGGCGGTCAAGTCCAACGCCATCCTGCTGGCCCGCGACGGGGCGAGCGTCGGGGTCGGCATGGGTCAGGTCAACCGGGTGGACTCCTGCCGCCTGGCGGTCGAGCGGGCCGGCGCCGAGCGCGCGCGGGGGGCGGTCGCGGCGTCCGACGCGTTCTTCCCGTTCGCCGACGGGCTGCAGGTGCTGCTGGACGCGGGGGTGCGGGCCGTCGTCCAGCCCGGCGGGTCGATCCGCGACGACGAGGTCGTCGAGGCGGCGCGCGCAGCCGGCGTCAGCCTGTACCTCACCGGTACGCGGCACTTCGCGCACTGAGGGCCCGCGCGTCAGGCCGGCGGTGTGGCTCTGGCCTGGTCGTAGATGCGCTGCAGGACAGGGTCGACCGAGGTGCCCGGACGGCGGCCGGCGCGGTAGGTGCGTGCCGCCGCCGTCCGCTGGGCCAGCTCGTCCTCGACCACGGCACTGCGGTCGGGGAACTGGTCGAGCACGAAGTGCGGGAACGCGTCGGCCAGCCGCGTGACGGCGCGCACGGCTCGCGCTGCGCGGCCGACATCGGCCAGCGCGGTGCCGCGATAGGGCCACCACAGGTGCACCGCGTCACCGGCGAGGGTCAGAGCGGCCTCGCTCGGCACGGCGTCCAGCAGCAGCGCCATGACCGCCGGGGTGAGCAGGGCGGCGCTGGCCCGCAGATCGGCGGTGTGCACCGTGTACCGGGCGGCGAAGTCGAGCGACTCCGTCGACCACGCGGTGCCGGGGTCGTCGAGGTCTCGCAGCGCCCGCGGCAGCCAGGCCACCGGCGGCAGCCACGCGCCGGGCAGACGCACCAGGGCGCCGGCCCAGCGGGGCGCCTCGCCAGGGGCCCGGCGCAGCGGCGCCATGCCGGTGGCACCGGCCGGGCCGGCGCCGAGCCCGGTGAGGGTGAGGTCGTGGGGCAGGTCGTCGTCGCCCGCCTCGAGCCCGGGGTCACGGGCGGTCACCGCGAGGACGGCCAGCGCGCGGGGGTCGACGTCCGAGCCGCCCACCCACTGCAGCAGCCGGGTCGAGCCCTTGACGTCCCCGAGTCGCCACGGGTGCAGCTGGGGCAGGGCCCGCACGGTGCGAACGACGGCCGACTGGGTCCACACCTCGGTCAGCGGCGTGACGGCGCGCCAGTCACCGCGCCAGCAGGCGCTCGCGTCGGGTGCGGCGGTGGTGGTCGGCACCCCGGCAATGTCGGCAGCGGCGGCGTCCGCCTTGATCTGGCGCTCTCCTGGCGCGTGGAAGGATGACGGCATGACCGCACGGCTGCTCGACGGCAAAGCCACGGCGGCAGCGATCCGCACCGACCTCACCGCGCGGGTCGCCGCGCTCCGCGCCGCGGGCGTGGTGCCCGGGCTCGGCACGCTGATCGTCGGCGACGACCCGGCCAGCCACGCGTACGTCGCGGGCAAGCACCGCGACTGCGCCGCCGTCGGCATCACCTCGATCCAGCGCGAGCTGCCCGCCGACGCCACCCAGGGCCAGGTCGAGGACGCCGTCCGCGAGCTCAACGCCGACCCGGCCTGCACCGGGTACAACGTCCAGCTGCCGCTGCCGCGCGGGCTGGACGAAGGTGCCGTGCTCGACCTGATCGACCCCGCCAAGGACGCCGACGGCCTGGCGCCGGCCAGCCTCGGCCGGCTCACGCTGATGCAGCCCGGTCCGCTGCCGTGCACGCCGCGCGGCGCCGTCGAGCTGATGCGCGCGTTCGGGATCGAGCTGGACGGCGCGGACGTGGTGGTGGTGGGCCGCGGCCCGACGGCCGGTCGGCCGATGGCGCTGCTGCTGGGCCGACGTACCGAGAACGCCACGGTCACCCTGTGCCACACCGGGACCCGCGACCTGGCGTCGCACACCCGCCGCGCTGACATCGTGATCGCCTCGGCCGGCTCGCCCGGCCTGATCACCGCCGACATGGTGCGCCCGGGCGGCGTCGTCGCCGACCTCGGCTCGACCCGCCTGGCCGGGCCCGACGGCGTCGTGCGCCCGGTCGGTGACGTCGCCGCGGACGTCGCCGAGGTGGCCGGGTGGCTCGCGCCGATCCCCGGCGGCGTGGGGCCGATGACGCGCGCGATGCTGCTGACCAACGTCGTCGAGGCTGCCGAAGCCGCTGCGGCCGACGTCGGGTGACCCGCGGCGAGCCCGAGATGGCCGCCCAGCGGCTGGTCGGCCCGTGGCTGGTGCTCGCGGGCTTCGTCCTGGTCGCCGTGGGCGCCGTCGTCGCCGGCAGCGTGCGGCTGGGCGGCTACCTGCTGGCGGCCGGGTTCGCGCTGTCCGCGCTGCTGCGGCTGGTGCTGCCCTCACGGGCCGTGGGCGCCGCCGCCGTCCGCTCGCGCACCACCGACGTGGTGGGCCTGGCCCTGGTCGCGGTCGCCGCCGCCGTCCTCACCGCAACCCTCAACCTCGCCCCCTGACCCCGACCCCCGCCCCCCGAGCCCGACCCCCGACCCCGCACTTGCGTCACTAAGTGACGCTGGCCGGGCGCCTCCCCGGCAGTTAGTGAGGCAAGTGCCGGGTCGGGG
>JACMOY010000448.1 GCA_014377795.1 Actinomycetota bacterium
GACGCCGAGGGTGAGACCTTCGAGGGTGCTGGCCATGGTTGCTCCTTGACTGGGGGGCGTGCCGGGGAGCGGCGCGCCTCCAGAACGTAGCGCATCCTGGTTGAGAGTTCAATTGTTTGGCTAGGATGTGCAGATGGAGAACGCGAGCACCCGGTGGCTGGATCCGCAGGAGCAGCAGGCCTGGCGCAGCTACGTGCGCGCCGTCCGGCTGGTCGACGAGGTGCTGCGCCGCGGGCTGGAGGAGCACGAGCTCAGCCACCCCGAGTACGAGATCCTGGTCCGCCTGTCCGAGGCCCCCGGCCGCGCCCTGCGGATGTCCGAGCTCGCCGACGAGGTCGTCAACTCGCGCAGCCGCCTGACCCACACGGTCAACCGGCTCGAGCGCGCGGGCTGGGTCGCCCGGCGTCCGTGCCCGCAGGACGGCCGCGGTGTCGAGTGTCTGCTCACCGACGCCGGTTTCACGACGCTCGAGGCGGCAGCGCACACGCACGTGCGCGGCGTGCGCGAGGTGCTCATCGACCCGCTCACCCGCGCCGAGTTCCTGGCGCTGGGCGAGAGCCTGACCAAGGTGGCCAACCGCATCGACCCGGCCGGGCGGTGCGCGGTCTGACAGACCTTGCGACAATGAACAGGTGATCCCCAGCTACCCGTACGACGCCCCCGCCAGCGCCGCCCTGCTCGATCGTGCGAGGGCCGTGACGCCCGGCGGGGTCAACTCACCGGTGCGCGCTTTTCGAGCGGTCGGTGGCACCCCGCGGTTCGTCCTGCGCGCCGCCGGCCCCTACCTGCACGACGCCGACGGACGCGAGTACGTCGACCTGCTCTGCTCGTGGGGACCGATGATCCTCGGGCACGCCCACCCCGACGTCCTGGACGCCGTCCGCCGGGCGTCCGCCGACGGCTTCAGCTTCGGCACACCGAGCGAGAACGAGGTCCTGCTGGCGGAGGAGATCGTCGCCCGGGTCGAGCCGGTCGAGCAGGTGCGCCTGGTGAGCAGCGGCACCGAGGCGACCATGAGCGCGATCCGCCTGGCCCGCGGGTTCACCGGCCGCAGCAAGATCGTCAAGTTCGCCGGGTGCTACCACGGCCACGTCGACTCGCTGCTGGCCTCGGCCGGTAGCGGGGTAGCGACCTTCGCCCTGCCCGACAGCCCCGGTGTCACGGGCGCGAGCGCCGCCGACACGATCGTGTTGCCCTACAACAACATCGCGGCCCTCGAGGCGCTGTTCGCCAGCCGTGGTGACGAGATCGCCTGCGTCATCACCGAGGCGGCCGCCGGCAACATGGGCGTCGTCCCACCCGTCGCGGGCTTCACCGAGGCGCTGCTGCGCGTCAGCAGGGCGCACGGCGCGCTGCTCGTCAGCGACGAGGTCATGACGGGCTTCCGCTGCTCGCGGGCGGGCTGGTACGGACTCGAGGGCCCGTACGACGCCGGCGCGCCCGACCTGTTCACCTTCGGCAAGGTCATGGGCGGGGGGTTCCCCGCCGCGGCCTTCGGCGGTCGAGCCGACGTGATGGCCCACCTCGCCCCCGAGGGGCCGGTCTACCAGGCCGGCACCCTGTCGGGGAACCCCGTCGCCACCGCCGCGGGGCTCGCGACGCTGCGGGGGTGCACCGACGAGGTCTACGCGCGGATCGCCGCCGTGGCCGGGCGGATCAGCGCCGAGGCGCACTCCAGCCTGGACGCCGCCGGTGTGCCGCACCGGATCCAGTCCGCCGGCAGCATGTTCAGCGTCTTCTTCGCCGCCGAGCAGGTGCTGGACTACGACGGCGCCAAGGCGCAGGACCTCGGTGCCTACACCGCCTTCTTCCACAGCATGCTCAGCCAGGGCGTGCACCTGCCGCCCAGCGCCTTCGAGTCGTGGTTCGTCTCGGCCAGCCACGACGACGACGCGGTCGACCGGGTCGTCCAGGCCCTGCCCGCCGCTGCGCGGGCGGCCGCGGCGGCGTCGTCATGAGCGGGCGGACCGTCGTCCACCTGATGCGCCACGGTGAGGTGCACAACCCGGCCGGGGTCCTGTACGGGCGGCTGCCCGGCTACCACCTGTCCGAGCTGGGCCGGCAGATGGCGGACGTCGCCGCCGCCGACCTGGCCGCGAGCGACGTCCGGCTCGTCGTGGCCTCGCCCCTGGAGCGCGCGCAGGAGACCGCGGCCCCGATCGCCGCGTTCCACGGACTGGCGGTCGAGACCGACCCGCGGCTGATCGAGGCCGGCAACTGGTTCGAGGGCAAGGAGTTCGGCGTCGGCGACGGTTCGCTGCGGCACCCGTCCGTGTGGCCGAAGCTGGTCAACCCGTTCCGTCCATCGTGGGGTGAGCCGTACGCGCAGATCGCCGCCCGGATGCTCGAGGTCGTCGAGCGCGCACGCGTGGCCGCCGCCGGGCACGAGGCGGTGCTCGTCTCGCACCAGTCGCCGGTGTGGATCGCCCGGCTGGCCCTGGAGCACCGGCGGCTGTGGCACGACCCGCGCAAGCGCCAGTGCAGTCTGGCCTCGCTCACCTCACTCACCTACGAGGGTGACCGCCTGCTGGCCGTGACCTTCAGCGAGCCCGCTGCGGCACTGCTGCCCGGTGCCAGCCGGGTGGCCGGAGCCTGATGCGACGCCGCGTCGTGCTCGCCGCGCTCAGCGCGCTGGCGCTCGCCGGGTGTGCCGGTGGCTCGAACGCGAGCATCGGCGACTACCGCGACGGCGGCGGCAAGCTCGGCGGCGGCACGGTCGAGACGATCCCGCCCGCCGACCGCACCACCACGCTCACGGTGAAGGGCACCACCCCCGCCGACGTGGTCGTCGACACGACGGCCTTCCGGGGCCAGGTCGTCGTCCTGAACACCTGGGGCAGCTGGTGCGGCCCGTGCAACCTCGAGGCCCCCGCGCTGCAGCGGGCCTACACCCAGCTGCGCCCGGACGGTGTCCAGTTCGTCGGCGTCAACGTGCGCGACGACGACGCGTCGATGACCGGCTTCGAGCGCAAGTTCTCGATCACCTACCCCTCGGTGCGCTACGACGGCGGCGCGGCGATCCTGCAGCTGAAGGGCAAGGCGGTGGCTACGCCCACGACGATCGTGCTCGACCGTCAGGGCCGGATCGCGGCGCGCGTCACCGTGCAGGTCGACACCGGCACGCTGACCGGGCTGGTGCAGGACGTCCTCAAGGAACCCGCGTGAGCGGGCTGGTCGCCTCGGGGTCGATGCCGGTCGCCCTCGTCGTCGCGCTGCTCGCCGGCGTCGTGTCGTTCGCCTCACCGTGCGTGCTGCCGCTCGTGCCCGGCTACCTCGGGTACGTCACCGGGCTGACGGGTGTCGACCTGCAGCGGCAGCGGCGCGGCCCGATGCTGCTCGGCGCCCTGCTGTTCGTGCTGGGTTTCACCGCGGTGTTCGTCGGGGTCACCGTCACGGCGTCCGCCGGCGGTGCCCTGGTGCGCCACCAGGAGCTGTTCACCCGGCTGGCCGGTGTCGTGGTCGCCCTGCTGGGTCTGGTGTTCATCGGCTGGTCGCCTCTGGGCGAGCGCCGCTGGCAGCCGTCGTGGCGGCCCGCGGCGGGGCTGGTCGGGGCGCCGATGCTCGGCGCCGTCTTCGCCGTCGGCTGGGCTCCGTGCAGCGGGCCGACCCTCGGCGCGGTGCTGCTGCTGGCCACGGGGGACGGCGGGGGAGTCAGCCGTGGTGTCGTCCTCGCGACGGCCTACAGCGTGGGGCTGGGTGTGCCGTTCCTGGCTGTCGCCGCGGCGTACGGTCGGGCCTCGCGGGTGCTCGCCGTCCTGTCCCGTCACCAGCGTGGACTGCAGGTGAGCGGGGGCGTGCTGCTCGTGGTCCTGGGCCTGCTGATGGCCAGCGGGCTGTGGCTGGTGCTGATCACCCGCCTGCAGAGCGCGATCCTCGGGTACGAGGTGGCGGTGTGAGCGCGATGGTGACCGACACCTCGACCGAGCCGCACCTGCCGCAGCTGGGGCCGATCGGCACGGTGGGGTTCGTATGGCGCCAGCTGACCAGCATGCGTACGGCACTGTTCCTGCTGATGCTGCTCGGGGTGGCCGCCGGGGCAGGGGCGGGGCTGCCGCAACGGGGTGTGAACCCCGGCCAGGTGTCGGCGTACTTCCAGACCCACGCGGGCACGGCGCCCTGGATCGACCGGCTGGGTGGGATCGGGGGC
>JACMOY010000449.1 GCA_014377795.1 Actinomycetota bacterium
GGCGACGTCGTTCCACCCCGAGGTGACCGGCGACCCACGCGTGCACGAGTTGTTCGTCGCGATGGTGAGGGGGCGGTCATGAGCGGCCACTCCAAGTGGGCGACCACGAAGCACAAGAAGGCCGTCGTGGACGCCAAGCGCAGCAAGCTGTTCGCCAAGCTGATCAAGAACATCGAGGTCGCCGCGCGCATCGGCGGCGGCGACGTCAAAGGCGACCCGCCGCTGTTCGTCGCCGTGCAGAGAGGCAAGAAAACGCCGGGGCCCAACGACAACATCGACCGCGCCGTCAAGCGCGGGTCGGGCGTCGAGGCCGGGGGAGCGGACTGGCAGTCGATCATGTAGGAGGGCTACGGCCCCGGCGGCGTCGCCTTCCTCGTCGAGTGCCTCACCGACAACAAGAACCGCGCTGCGATGGAGGTCCGCACCGCCCTCTCGCGCAGCGGTGGCAGCCTCGCCGACCCCGGCAGCGTCGCGTACATGTTCTCGCGCAAGGGGATCGTGATCGTCAACAAGGCCCAGGACAAGACGACGGTGACCGAGGACGACGTGCTCGCGGCCGTGCTCGAGGCCGGCGCCGAGGACGTCAACGACCATGGCGAGACCCTGGAGGTCGTCAGCGAGGCCGGCGACCTGGTGGCCGTCCGCAGCGCCCTGCAGGCGGCCGGCATCGACTACGAGTCGGCCGACGTCTCGTTCGTCCCCAGCACCCAGGTCGACCTGGACGCTGAAGCGGCCGGCAAGGTCTTCCGCCTGATCGACGCGCTCGAGGACAGCGACGACGTCCAGAACGTCTACGCCAACTACGACGTCAGCGACGAGGTCATGGAGCTCGTCGAGGTCTGATCCCCGGCGTGGCTGACCCGGCGTGGCTCACACACCATCCCGGGACCGCTGTGTAGCGTCGAGGCCGAACACCTGTTCGGATCATCGCGACGAAGGGACCCGGCGTGCGCGTGCTCGGCGTAGACCCCGGCCTGACCCGCTGCGGCGTCGGAGTGGTCGACGGCGCCCCCGGCCGTCCGCTGCAGCTCGTGGATGTCGGCGTGGTGCGCACCGGCGCGGACGTGCCCCTGGCCCACCGGCTGCTCGCCATCGAGCGCGAGCTCGAGCGCTGGGTCGCCCGCGTGCAGCCGGACGTCGTCGCGGTCGAGCGGGTCTTCAGCCAGGCCAACGTGCGCACGGTGATGGGCACCGCCCAGGCCTCCGCCGTCGCGATACTGGTGGCCGCACGGTGCTCGATCCCGGTCGCGCTGCACACCCCCAGCGAGGTCAAGGCCGCCGTCAGCGGCAACGGCCGGGCCGACAAGGCGCAGGTCGCGGCCATGGTGGCCCAGCTGCTGCGGCTGGACTGCGCCCCGACCCCGGCCGACGCGAGCGACGCGCTGGCGCTGGCGATCTGCCACGTCTGGCGCGGCGCCGCTGCCGCGAGGCTCGACGAGGCCGTGGCCCGGGCCCAGCACGCCCAGGCGACCGCGGCCCGGCTGGCCCGGGCCCGCGCCGCCGCTCTCGCGAAGGTGGCCCGGTGATCGCGTCGGTGGGCGGCCCGGTGCGGGTGCTGCGACTGGACGCGGCGGTCGTGGAGGTCGCCGGCGTCGGGATGCTGGTGCACGCCAGCCCGCGCACCCTCGCCGGGCTGCGGGTGGGGCAGGTGGCCCAGCTGGCCACCACCCTGGTCGTGCGCGAGGACTCGCTGACGCTGTTCGGGTTCGTCGACGACGACGAGCGCGCCACCTTCGAGACGCTGCAGACGGTGTCCGGGATCGGCCCCCGCCTCGCCCTGGCCATGCTCGCCGTCCACGAGCCCGAGTCGCTGCGCCGCGCGATCGCCGCCGACGACCTCACCGCGCTGCGCAAGGTCCCCGGCGTCGGCCTCAAGGGGGCCCAGCGGATGGTGCTCGAGCTCAAGGGCAAGCTCGGTGCGCCCGCCGCGTTCCCGGGCTCGAGCGCCACCGAGCCGGACGACGAGGGCTGGCGCGGCCAGGTGCGCGACGCGCTCGTGGGGCTGGGGTGGGCGGCCAAGGCCGCTGACGACGCCGTCGAGAAGGTCGCCCCGGCGGCCGGCGAGCCGGTCGACGTCGCCGCCGTCCTGCGGGCTGCGCTGCAGCGGCTGGGCCGCGCATGAGCCACCCTGGCGGGGTGGACACCCACCCCGACGAGCGAGCGGACGACGGCTCGCACGACCTGACCGCCCGGGTCGTGGCCCCCGGCGCCGACCTGGACGAGCGGGCCGTCGAGGGCGCCCTGCGGCCCACCCGGCTCGCCGACCTGATCGGCCAGCAGCGGGTGCGCGACCAGCTCGACCTGGTGCTCAAGGCCGCCATGCGCCGCGACGTCCCGCCCGACCACATCCTGCTGTCCGGGCCCCCCGGGCTGGGCAAGACCACCATGGCCCTGATCGTCGGCGCCGAGCTGGGTGCGCCGGTGCGGATCACCAGCGGCCCGGCGATCCAGCACGCGGGCGACCTGGCCGCGATCCTGTCCTCGCTCACCGAGGGCGAGGTGCTGTTCCTCGACGAGATCCACCGCATGTCGCGCCCCGCCGAGGAGATGCTGTATCTGGGGATGGAGGACTTCCGGGTCGACATCATCGTCGGCAAGGGCCCCGGCGCTACGGCGATCCCGCTCGAGCTGCCGCGTTTCACCCTGGTCGGCGCCACCACCCGCTCCGGGCTGCTGCCCGCCCCGCTGCGCGACCGGTTCGGCTTCACCGGTCACCTCGACTTCTACAGCACCGCCGAGCTCGAACGGCTGCTGCGCCGCTCGGCCGGCCTGCTCGGCATCGACCTGGACGACGTGGCCGGCGCCGAGATCGCCGGTCGCTCGCGCGGCACGCCCCGCGTCGCGAACCGCCTGCTGCGCCGGGTGCGCGACTGGGCGCAGGTGCACGGCGGCGGGGCCATCGACCGGCACGCCGCGCGCGAGGCGCTGCGGCTGTACGACGTCGACGAGCGCGGCCTGGACCGCCTCGACCGCGCGGTGCTCGAGACGCTGTGCCGCCGGTTCGGCGGCGGCCCCGTCGGCCTGGCCACCCTGGCCGTGTCGGTGGGCGAAGAGACCGAGACCGTCGAGACCGTCGTCGAGCCGTTCCTGGTGCGCGAGGGGCTGCTGGTGCGCACGCCCCGGGGGCGCGGTGCGGCGCTGGCCGCCTGGGCCCACCTGGGCCTCGTGCCCCCGCGGCAGCAGCCGGCCGGGGTCGACCAGCTCGACCTGCTGACCGTCTCGGACGAGGGCCCCGGCCGCTTCGGCTGACCCCGGCCCAGGCCCTCGCCCGGGCAGACGGAACGCAGGTCACCGGCGAGGCGTTGTCCGGGGGACCCGCCCCGCACGCCTAGACTCGACAGTCGGCTCGCCCCGACCGGGCGCACCGCGATCCGAACCGGCACGTGCCGCACGAAGGGAACGTCCGCGTGGAACCCGCCAACCTGATCCTGTTCGCCGTCCCCCTGCTGCTGATCGCCTTCATGTTCACCTCGCAGCGCAAGCGGCAGCGCGCGTTCCTCCAGCAGCAGCAGGCCCTGGCTGTCGGCCAGGAGGTGGTCACCACCTCGGGCCTGCACGGCCGGATCGTCACGATCGACCAGACGGTGGCGGTGCTCGAGATCGCCCCTGGCACCCAGGTGCGCTGGGAGCGACGTGCTCTGACGTCACCGGCGGGGCCTGTCACTGACGTGGCGACCGACCCGACCACGACCGAAGGTGGCTGACCGTGGCGAGGACCCGCCGGGGCAGCACCGCGGCCCGAAGCCTGATCGCGCTCGCGCTCGTCTTCGTGGTCGTGTTCGCGGTCGTGGCCGTCACGGCGGCGACCGCCACCGGCAAGAAGTGGACCCCTGAGCTGGGTCTGGACCTCGCGGGCGGCACCCAGATCGTCCTGCAGCCCGTCGTGGTCGGCGGTGCCGGCAAGGTCAGCCCCCAGCAGCTGGCCCAGTCCGTCGACATCATCCGCGCCCGGATCGACGGCAGTGGGGTCGGCGAGGCCGAGATCACGACCGAGGGCGGCGAGAACGTCGTCGTGGCCGTGCCCGGCAGGATCGACCAGAAGCAGCGCGACCTGATCAAGCAGTCGTCCCAGCTGCGCTTTCGCGCGGTGCTGGTCTCCGGTGCCGGTGTCAACCCCCCGGTGCCGGCGCCGACCCCGTCCGGCTCGCCCGCGGCCACGCCCTCGAAGGCCCCCACTGCGGCTCCGACGGCGACGTCCGGCCCGGCGGGCCCCTCGAGCTCACCCTCGACGTCCGCCAAGAGCGGTCTGCCGCAGGCCCTGCTGGCGGCGACGTCGACCCCCTCGCCTACCGCGACGCCGGCCCCGACGCGAACCCCCAGCCCCGCGCCGAGTGCGGCAAAGCCCACCGACGGCAGCGACCTGGCGCAGATCACCCCGGCTCTGCAGCAGGAGTTCATCGCCCTGGACTGCAGCAAGACCAGCGCGGTGCAGGGCAGCCAGGACGACCCGAAGAAGCCGCTGGTCACCTGCTCTGACGACAAGACCGAGAAGTTCGTCCTCGGCCCGGCCGAGGTCATCGGCACGGACATCGCCGACGCCACCGCGGGCCTGCGCACCAACAGTCAGGGCAACATCACCAACGAGTGGGCCATCAACCTGTCGTTCGACGGGGCGGGCACCACCAAGTTCCGTACCGTCACGGCCCGGATCACCTCGCTCGAGGCGCCCCGCAACCGGTTCGCCGTCGTCCTGGACGGTCAGGTCATCACCGCCCCCACCTCGCAGGCGGTGATCACCAACGGCCAGGCCGAGATCAGCGGCAGCTTCACCCAGGAGAGCGCGACCGCGCTGGCCAACCAGCTCAAGTACGGCGCGCTGCCGATCTCGTTCACCACCGAGACCGAGACCACGATCAGCCCGCTGCTGGGCTCCGAGCAGCTGCAGCGCGGCCTGCTCGCCGGTCTGATCGGGCTGCTGCTCGTGGTCGTCTACTCCGTGATCCAGTACCGCGGACTGGCGATGGTGAGCATCGCCTCGGTGCTCGTCGCGGCCGCCCTCACCTACGGCACGGTCGTGCTGCTGGGCCAGGCGCAGGGCTTTCGGCTCAGCCTGGCCGGCATCACCGGCCTGATCGTCTCGATCGGCATCACCGCCGACTCGTTCATCGTCTACTTCGAGCGGGTGCGTGACGAGGTGCGCGAGGGTCGCAGCCTGCGCGCCGCCGTCGAGACCGGCTGGAAGCGGGCCAAGCGCACGATCCTGGCGGCCGACGGCATCAACTTCCTCGCCGCGGTCGTGCTGTACGTCCTGGCCGCGGGCAACGTGCGCGGCTTCGCCTACACCCTCGGCCTCACCACGATCATCGACGTCGTGGTCGTGTTCTTGTTCACCCACCCGCTGCTCACGCTGCTGGCCCGGACGCGGTTCTTCGGGGGTGGCCACCGGCTCTCGGGGCTCGACCCCGAGCACCTCGGCTCGACCGTCCGCGTCGTCGGGATCAAGGCCAATATCGGCACCATCGCCGGACGTCGCGCCGCCGCCACCCGGTCGACCCCGAAGGAGGCCTGATGAGTCGCTTCGCGTCCCTCGGCAACCGGCTGTACACCGGTGAGAAGTCCCTTGACATCGTCGGCAGGCAGCGGCGCTGGTACGCCATCTCGGGCGTCATCCTGCTCGTGTCCGTCGGCGCGCTGCTGACCCGGGGCCTGACGCTCGGCCTCGAGTTCACCGGCGGGTCGGAGTTCCGCGTCAGCAACACCAAGACCACCTCGGACGTCATCGGCGCCCGTGCGGTCACCGACGTCGTCGCCGGGGCCATCCCCAAGGTCGCCAAAGTGGGCACCGACTCGGTGCGCGTGCAGACCGACAAGCTGAGCGACACCCAGACCCAGCAGGTGCGCACCAACCTCGCCACCGCCTACGCGGTGCCCGTCGACAACGTCACCGCCTCGTTCATCGGCCCCTCGTGGGGCAAGTCGGTGTCGACCAAGGCCCTCACGGGTCTGCTGGTGTTCCTGGTGCTGGTCGCCATCGTCATCGCCGCGTACTTCCGCACCTGGAAGATGGCGCTGGCGGCCATCATCGCGCTGCTGCACGACCTGCTGATCACGGTCGGCATCTACGCCCTGCTGGGTTTCGAGGTGACCCCCGCGTCGGTGATCGGGTTCCTGACGATCCTGGGCTACTCGCTCTACGACACGGTCGTGGTCTTCGACAAGGTGCGCGAGAACACCGCGCACATCACCGCGCAGACCAAGCAGACCTACTCCGGCGCAGCCAACCTGGCGCTCAACCAGACCCTCGTGCGGTCGATCAACACCTCGGTGGTGGCGCTGCTGCCGATCGGCTCGATCCTGTTCATCGGTGCGCTGCTGCTCGGCGCCGGCACGCTGAAGGACCTGTCGCTGGCCCTGTTCGTCGGTGTCGCCGCCGGCACGTACTCCTCGGTGTTCATCGCGACACCGCTGCTGGCCGACCTACGTGAGCGCGAGCCCGAGATGCAGGCGCTGGCCAAGCGGGTGCGCGCCAGAGCCGGCGCTGCCACGGGTGGCACGCGCCCGACGTCCGCCGGCAGCACCGCGGTCGGCAGCACGTCGGCCGGCGGCACCGCGCTGCTCGAGCACGCCGACCAGCCGCAGGACGACCCCCCGCAGCGGTCGACCGCAGCCCGTCGTCCGGCCGGGCCGCGCAACCAGCCACGTCGCGGCACGCCGCGCGACAAGCGTCGTCGGGGGCCGACCCGCCGGCGCTGCAGCGCCGGGTGCTCGGGCAGATCCGCGACGTCCCC
>JACMOY010000450.1 GCA_014377795.1 Actinomycetota bacterium
AACTTGGCGTAGGCGAAGGCGTCCTCGTGGGTCAGGCGTCCCCCGGTGAGGACGCCGACACCGTTCGCGTCGCGGGCGGCGGCCAGTCCGCGGGCGGGGGTCTCGGGCGCCTCCGGCCAGGATGCGGCCTCGAGCTCGGCGTAGCTCACGCCGCCGGCCCCGACCCAGGCGCCGGCCACGGCGTGGGCGAGGAAGTCGGCCTCCTCGGCCGAGTGCGGCCGGGCGCGGAAGTCGATGTCGTTGGTGTGCAACGCGACGCGGGCGAACTTGGCGTAGGCGAAGGCGTCCTCGTGGGTCAGGCGTCCCCCGGTGAGGACGCCGACACCGTTCGCGTCGCGGGCGGCGGCCAGTCCGCGGGCGGCGATCTCGAGCGCCTCCGGCCAGGACGCGACCTCGAGCTCGCCGGTCTCGCCGTTGCGCACCAGCGGGTGCGTCAGCCGGTCGGTGGTGGCGTAGGTGAAGGCCCAGCGACCCTTGTCGCAGCTCCACTCCTCGTTGACCGCGGGGTCGTTGCCGGCCTGGCGACGAAGGACGGTGCCGCGCCGGGAGTCGACCCGGATCGCGCACCCGGACGCGCAGTGCTCGCAGACGCCGGGCGTCGAGCCCAGGTCGTAGGGCCGCGCGCGGAACCGGTACGCGGCACCGGTGAGCGCACCGACGGGGCAGATCTGCACCGTGTTGCCGCTGAAGTAGCTCTCGAACGGCTGCTTGCTGTAGATGCCGACCTGCTGCAGCGCACCGCGGTCGAGCATCTCGATGAACGGGTCACCGGCGATCTGGGTGCTGAACCGCGTGCACCGCGCGCACAGGATGCAGCGCTCGCGGTCGAGCAGCACCTGGCTCGAGATGTTGATCGGCTTCTCGTAGGTGCGCTTGACGTCCTCGAAGCGCGACTGGCTGCGGCCGTTGGACAGCGCCTGGTTCTGCAGGGGGCACTCGCCGCCCTTGTCGCAGACCGGGCAGTCCAGCGGGTGGTTGATCAGCAGCAGCTCCATCACTCCGTGCTGCGCCTTGTCGGCCGCCGGCGAGGTGCGCTGGGTCTTGACCTCCATGCCCTCGGTGACGGTGATGGTGCACGAGGCCTGCGGTTTGGGCATCGGGCGAAGCGACCCGTCCGGGCCCGGCATCGCGATCTCGACCAGGCACTGCCGGCAGGCCCCGACCGGTGCGAGCAGCGGGTGGTCGCAGAACCGGGGGATCTGGACGCCGATCTGCTCGGCCGCGCGGATCACCAGGGTGCCCTTGGGCACCTCGACGTCGGTGCCGTCGATCACCAGGCGCACCAGGTCGTCCCGGACGGCGGGCTCCCCGGCCGAGGTGGCCGTGGGTGGCGTGGTGATGGTCATCAGGCTCCGATCGCGGCGGGCGCGAAGAGCACCGAGGCAGCAGGGTCGAACGGGCAGCCGCCGCGGGGGTTCTGCTCGGACGGCAGATGGCGCAGGTACTCGTCGCGGAAGTACTGGATGCTCGAGGTGACCGGGCTGGTCGCCCCGTCAGCCAGCGCGCAGAACGAGCGACCCAGCATGGAGTCGCAGACGTCGAGCAGCGTGTCGAGGTCGGCCTCGGTGCCCGTGCCGTGCTCGAGCCGGTGCAGCATCTGCTTCATCCAGAAGTTGCCCTCGCGGCACGGCGTGCACTTGCCGCAGGACTCGTGGGCGTAGAAGTCGATCCAGCGGTCGACCGCGCGCACCACGCAGGTCGTCTCGTCGAAGATCTGCAGGGCGCGGGTGCCCAGCATCGAGCCGGCCTTGCCGACCGACTCGAAGTCCAGCGGGACGTCCAGGTGCTCGGCGGTGAAGATCGGGGTCGAGGACCCGCCCGGGGTCCAGAACTTCAGCTCGTGGCCCTCGCGGACGCCGCCGGCCATCTCGAGCAGCTCGCGCAGCGTGATGCCGAGCGGCGCCTCGTACTGGCCGGGGCGGGTGACGTGGCCGGAGAGGCTGAACAGGCCGAAGCCGGTGGACTTCTCGGTGCCCATCGAGGTGAACCAGTCGGCACCGTGCAGGACGATCGGCGGCACGCTGGCGATCGACTCGACGTTGTTGACGACGGTGGGCCGGGCGTACAGGCCCGCGACGGCGGGGAACGGCGGCTTCAGGCGCGGCTGGCCGCGGCGTCCCTCGAGGGAGTCCAGCAGCGCGGTCTCTTCACCGCAGATGTACGCGCCGGCGCCGGCGTGGACGGTGACGTCCAGGTCGAAGCCCGAGCCCAGGATGTTCTTGCCGAGGTAGCCGCGCTCGTAGGCCTCTTCGACGGCCCGCATCAACCTGCGGTAGACGTGCACGACCTCACCGCGGACGTAGATGAACGCGTGGTCGCAGCCGATCGCGAACGACGTGATCACGACGCCCTCGATGAGGAACTGCGGCGCCGCCATCATCAGCGGGGTGTCCTTGCAGGTGCCCGGCTCGGACTCGTCGGCGTTGACGACCAGGTAGCGCGGGCCGCCGTCCGGCTTGGGCAGGAAGCCCCACTTCATGCCGGTCGGGAAGCCGGCCCCGCCGCGGCCGCGCAGGCCCGAGCTCTTGACCGTCTCGATCAGCTCGGCGGGCGGGGTCACCAGGGCCTTGCGCAGCGCCTGGTAGCCCTGGTTGGCCTCGTAGGTGTCCATCGACCAGCTGCGCTCGTCGTCCCAGAAGGCGGACAGCACCGGGGTCAGGGTCGTCGGCGTCGAGGTGGACATCGGCTCAGGCCTCCTTCGTCGGGGTGGCTCGCTTGCGGGGGGCCCGCTTGGCGGCCGCGGTACGGGGCGCGTTCGGGGACGTCGTGTCGCCCGCGAGCGCGGTCGGTGCGGCGCCGTTGACGCCGGGTGCGACAGCCGCGTCGTTGGCGCTGGGGGCGCCCGGCGAGGCGACGTGGTCGGCGGCGATCTGCTCGACCGGCGCGTCGGCCACGGCGTCGGCACGGGAGGGGGTCGGGGCCCGCCAGTCGCGCTCGCGGGCCAGCCGAAGACCGACCGTGGTGGGGCCACCGGCGCCGACGCCCTGGTCGGCGAGTCCGTCCGCGAATCCGGCGAGGGTGCGTGAGACCTGCTTGAACGTGCAGACGCGGTCGGCGCCGCGCGAGGGGCGGACCTCGACCCCGGCGCGCAGGTCGTCGACCAGGGCGCGGGTGGTGGCCGGGGTCTGGTTGTCGAAGAACTCCCAGTTGACCATCACCACGGGCGCGTAGTCGCAGGCCGCGTTGCACTCGATGCGCTCGAGGGTGATGGCCCCGTCGTCCGTCGTCTCGTCGTGCTCGACGTCCAGGTGCTCGCTCACCGCGTCCCAGATGGCGTCGCCACCCATGACCGCGCACAGGGTGTTGGTGCACACGCCGACGGTGTAGGTGCCGTTGGGGTGGCGCTTGTACTGGGTGTAGAACGTCGCGACACCCGCCACCTCGGCGGTCGACAGGCCCAGGAAGTCCGCACAGAACTCGATGCCGAGCTGGCTGACGTACCCCTGCTCGCTCTGCACCAGGTGCAGCATCGGCAGCAGGGCCGAGCGGGCCACCGGGTAGCGGGCCACGATCGCGGCCGAGTCGGCCACCAGCCGCAGCCGGACGTCGTCCGGGTACCCGTCGGTGCGGGTGGAGCCAGGGGTCAGCCCGATCGCCTCGTCAGCGCTCATCAGCGGTCGACACCCCCCATGACCGGGTCGATCGAGGCGACGGCGACGATGACGTCGGCGATCTGGCCGCCCTCGCACATCGCGGCGACCGCCTGCAGGTTGTTGAAGCTCGGGTCGCGAAAGTGCGCGCGGTAGGGGCGGGTGCCCCCGTCGCTGACCAGGTGAACGCCCAGCTCTCCCTTGGGTGACTCCACCGCGACGTAGACCTGGCCGGCCGGCACCCGGAAGCCTTCGGTGACCAGCTTGAAGTGGTGGATCAGCGCCTCCATCGAGGTGCCCATGATGTTCTTGATGTGGTCCAGGCTGTTGCCCATGCCGTCGGACCCGATGGCCAGCTGGGCCGGCCAGGCGATCTTCTTGTCGTCGACCATGACCGGCCCGGGCGTGGACTGCAGCCGGTCGGCGGCCTGCTCGATGATGCTCAGCGACTCGAACATCTCGTCGATGCGGATCCGCAGCCGGCCGTACGCGTCGCAGGTGTCGCGGGTCATGACCTCGAAGTCGTAGGTCTCGTAGCCGCAGTAGGGCGTCAGCTTGCGCAGGTCGTGCGGCAGCCCGGTCGCGCGCAGCACCGGCCCGGTGACGCCCAGGGCGATGCAGCCGGTCAGGTCGAGGTAGCCGACGTCGACCGTGCGCCCGCGCAGCACCGGGTTCTCGTTCAGCAGCCGCTCGAGGTCGCGCAGGCCGACGCGAAGCGAGGGGATCATGTCGCGGATGCGGTCGATGGCGCCGGGCGGAAGGTCCTGGGCGACGCCGCCGGGGCGGATGTAGGCGTTGTTCATCCGCAGGCCGGTGATCATCTCGATCACCGCGAGCACCTTCTCGCGCTCGCGGAACCCGACGGTCATGACCGTCGTGGCGCCCATCTCCATGCCGCCGGTGGCCATCGCGACCATGTGCGAGGAGATGCGGGTGAGCTCCATCATCAGGACCCGGATGATCGTCGCGCGCTCGGGCACCTGCTCGGTGACGCCCAGCAGCTTCTCGACGGCAAGGCAGTACGCGGTCTCCTGGAACATCGGCGACAGGTAGTCCATGCGCGTGCAGAACGTGACGCCCTGCACCCAGGTGCGGAACTCCATGTTCTTCTCGATGCCGGTGTGCAGGTAGCCGATCCCGGCGCGCGCCTCGGTGACGGTCTCGCCGTCCAGCTCGAGGATCAGCCGCAGTACGCCGTGTGTCGAGGGGTGCTGCGGCCCCATGTTGACGACGATGCGCTCCTCGTGCAGCGCGGAGGCCTCGGCGGCCACGTCGTCCCAGTCACCACCGGAGGCGTTCAGGACGTGGCCGTGCAGGCTCTGGTCCGCGCCCGAACCGGCGTACGCGTCGGTCATCTGGTCGCTCATCAGCTGTACGACCTCCGCTCGTCGGGCGGCGGGATCTGCGCGCCCTTGTACTCGACGGGGATGCCGCCGAGCGGGTAGTCCTTGCGCTGGGGGTGGCCGGGCCAGTCGTCCGGCATCAGGATGCGGGTCAGCGCCGGGTGCGCGTCGAAGACCAGGCCGAACATGTCCCACGTCTCGCGCTCGTGCCAGTCGTTGCCGGGGTAGACGGAGACGACCGAGGGCACGTGCGGGTCGGCGTCCGGGCAGACGACCTCCAGGCGCACCCGTCGGCCGCCGTGGGTGATCGAGAGCAGGTGGTAGACGGCGTGCAGCTCGCGACCGGTCTCGTGCGGGTAGTGGACGCCGCTGACCCCGGTGCAGATCTCGAAGCGCAGCTCGGGCTCGTCGCGCAGGGCCCGGGCGACCGCCACCAGGTGCTCGCGGCGGACGAAGAAGGTGACCTCGCCGCGGTCGGCGACGACCTTCTCGACCGCCGCCTCGTAGGACGCGCCGGAGTCGGGCAGCGTGCGGGTGAGCACCTCGGGCACCAGGTCCCACCAGCCGTCCAGCGGCCGCTGCACGGGCGCGGGCATCGCGACGGTGCGCACCAGGCCGCCGTAGCCGCTGGTGTCGCCGGTGCCGTGCGCGCCGAACATGCCGTGGCGCACCTCGAGGACCTCCGGCAGGGCGTCGGTGGTGGCCACCTGGGTGGACGCCGCGTGCACCTCAGCGGTCTGCGCCGCGGACTCCTGGGCCACGACCGACTCGGGCTTGGTCTGCGGGGTCGGCTCGCTCACGCCAGCAGGCCCTTCAGCTGCGAGGTGGGGGTGGCTTCCAGGGCTGCCGCCTCGGCCGCGCGGGCGGCCTTCTCGCGGTTGACGCCGAGCGGCGCGTTCTGGATCTGCTCGTGCAAGGTGATGATCGCGTTCAGCAGCATCTGCGGGCGCGGCGGGCAGCCGGGCAGGTAGACGTCGACCGGGATGATGTGGTCGACCCCTTGCACGATCGCGTAGTTGTTGAACATCCCGCCGCTGCTCGCGCACACGCCCATCGAGATGACCCACTTGGGTTCGGGCATCTGGTCGTAGACCTGGCGGACGACGGGGGCCATCTTCTGGCTGACCCGGCCGGCCACGATCATCAGGTCGGCTTGGCGTGGCGTGGCGCTGAAGCGCTCCATGCCGAAGCGGGCGATGTCGTAGTCCGGCGTGCCGACGGCCATCATCTCGATCGCGCAGCAGGCCAGGCCGAAGGTCGCCGGCCACACCGAGCTCTTGCGCATGTAGCCCGCGAGCTTCTCGACGCTGGTGAGCAGGAAGCCCGCAGGCAGCTTCTCTTCGATTCCCATGCTGGCCTCAGTCCCATTCCAGCCCGCCGCGACGCCAGACGTAGGCGTACGCGACGAACACGGTGAGGATGAACAGCACCATCTCGACAAGGGCGAAGATCCCGAGCTGGCCGAAGCCGACCGCGAACGGGAACAGGAACACCGACTCGATGTCGAAGATGATGAAGAGCATCGCTGTCAGGTAGTACTTGACGGGGAACCTGCCGCCGCCTGCGGCGTGCGGTGTCGGCTCGATGCCGCACTCGTAGGCGTCGAGCTTGGCCCGGTTGTAGCGCTTGGGGCCCGACAGCGACCCGGCCAGGACCGAGAAGACCGCGAAGCCGGCGCCGATGGCGAACAGGACGAGGATCGGCACATAGGGGTTCACGCCGCTCCCGCTCCCCTCTGCTGGCTGACCGCTCTCATGGTCGCTCGCCCGTCCGTGCTGCTTGTGACTCGGTTCACGAGCTCTGAGTCTATGACCTCGCGGGACGACGACGACCGGCCCCCCAGGTGTGTCAGTGGACCGGCCGTGACGACGCCGGGTGATCAGTGCTTGAAGACGTCCTTGATCTTCTCGCCGGCCGACTTGGCGTCGGCGACGGACTGGTCGGCCTTGCCCTCGGCCTCGAGCCGCTCGTTGTCGGTGACCTTGCCGGTGGCCTCCTTGGCCTTGCCCTGCAGGTCGTCCTTGGCGTTGCTCAGCTTGTCGTCCAGGCCCATGCCGGTCAGCTCCTTCGGTGGGGTACGTGCCGCACCAGCAGTCAACCTCCGCGGACCGCATCGTGCATCTCGGGCACCTGGGCCCGGTCGCTCAGGGCCGCGTACCGCGGTGCAGCGCGACGATCCCGCCGCTGAGGTCGCGCCAGGCGACGTCCGTCCACCCCGTCGCGCGCACCCGGGCAGCCAGCGTGGCCTGGTCCGGCCAGCCCTGGATCGACTCGGCGAGGTAGACGTAGGACTCGGGGTTGGAGCTGACCGCCCGGGCGATCGGCGGCAGCGCCCGCACCAGGTAGTCGAGGTAGACCGCGCGGAACGGCGCCCAGCGCGGCCGGCTGAACTCGCACACGACCAGACGCCCCCCGGCGCGGGTCACGCGCAGCAGCTCACGCAGGGCCAGGTCGGTGTCGGCCACGTTGCGCAGCCCGAACGACAGCGTCACGGCGTCGAACGAGGCGTCCGCGAACGGCAGCCGCAGGGCGTCGGCGGCCGTGAACCCCAGGTCAGGACGTCGGCGCTTGCCCACCCGCAGCATCCCCAGCGAGAAGTCGGCCGGCACCACCCGCGCACCGCCCACCTCGAAGGGCTCGCTGCTGGTGCCCGTCCCGGCGGCCAGGTCGAGCACGACCATGCCCGGACGCGCGTCGACGGCCCGCACCACGGCCCGCCGCCAGGCCCGGTCCTGACCGAGCGACAGCACGTCGTTGGTCAGGTCGTAGCGCCGCGCCACGTCGTCGAACATCGCGGCCACCTCGTGGGGTGCCTTGGCCAGGCTCGCTCTGCTCACCGGGTCATCCTCGCACCGGGTCATCCCCGCACCGGGTCGACCGCACCGGGTCGACCGCACGGCCGGGTCGACCCTGCACGCTGCAGCCGCGGGCGGCGCCGGCGTACGCGCCACCGACCCGGCACCGACGAGCACCTCGACCTACCCTGGGCGGGTGTCGATCGTCAGCGCGTCGCTCGACGGCGACCCCGTGCTCGGGCTCGTCGTGCGCACCAGCGAGATCGTCGACCCCGGACCCCTGCTGGCTCTGCTGCCGGACGCCTCGGCGCTCTCGTGGGTGCGCCGCGGTGAGGGCCTGGTGGGCTGGGGCCAGACCGCCCGCTTCACCGCCGCCGGCGCGACGCGGTTCGCCGACGCCGAGGCGTGGTGGCGGGCGCTGCTCGCGCGCACCATCGTCCGCGACGACGTCGGTCTGCCCGGCAGCGGGCCGGTCGCGTTCGGGTCGTTCGCCTTCGACGACCGCTCCCCCGGCGGTGGCGCGCTGGTGGTGCCCGAGGTCGTCGTGGGACACCGGGCCGGCCGATGGTGGGTGACCACCATCACCCCGGAGGCCTCACTGGCCGCGGTGCCCCGGCTGTCCGCCCACGACCCGGTCCCCCCGGGGGAGGTGGCCTACGCGGACGGTGCGACGACCGGCCCGCAGTGGGAGCAGGTGGTCGCGGGCGCCGTGGCCCTCATCGGCACCGGGGCCCTCGACAAGGTCGTCCTCGCCCGTGACCTGCTGGCGACGACCGAGCGCGCCATCGACCCCCGGTGGCTGCTGGCCGGTCTCGCCGAGCGCTACCCCGGGTGCTGGACCTTCGCCGTCGACGGTCTGGTCGGCGCCACCCCCGAGCTGCTGGTGCGCCTCGAGCGCGGCCTGGTGCACTCGCGGGTGCTCGCCGGCACCATCCGGCGCACCGGCGACGACGACCACGACCTGGTGCTCGCCGGGTCGCTCGCGCGCAGCAGCAAGGATCTCGAGGAGCACGAGTACGCCGTGCGGTCGCTCGCCGACGCCCTGGCGCCGCACTGCTCGTCGATGAACGTCCCCGAGTCACCCTTCGTGCTGCACCTCGCCAACGTCATGCACCTGGCCACCGACGTCGCCGGTGTTCTCGCGGACGACGCCAGCTCACTGGGGCTGGCCGCCGCCCTGCACCCGACGGCCGCCGTCTGCGGTACTCCCACTGACGTCGCGCTGCAGACGATCCGTGAGCTCGAAGGTATGGACCGCGGCAGGTACTCGGGCCCGGTCGGGTGGATCGACGGACGCGGTGACGGCGAGTGGGGCATCGCGCTGCGGTGCGCCCAGGTCGACCAGGACGCCGGCCGGCTGCGCCTGTTCGCCGGGTGCGGGATCGTCGCCGGGTCGTCCCCCGAGGCCGAGCTGGCCGAGAGCGACGCGAAGCTGGTGCCGATGCGCGACGCGCTCGCCCGACGCTGAGAGAACCTCGCGTGACGCTTTTGTCGGTCGGTGAGGTCGCGGCCCGCCTGGGCGCGACGCACCGCGGCCACGACGTCAGGGTGACCAAAGCGCTTCACCAAACCTGCACGAGTTGCCGTCGGATCTCCACTCGGCGTAGAACTAGCCGTGCCTCGCCGAGCCCTCGGTGAGTGGTCACGAAGAAGGCGGCATAGGTGCCGCCTCACCTGGGAGTCGTCATGCTCACCGACGTATCAGGCGTCAACATCCCCTCGCTCACCGCGGGCCAGTTCGCCACCGTCTACAACCTCTTCTCACTCGTCATCGCGTCGATGCTCTTCACGGCGCTGTTCCTGCTGCTCTCGCGCGGCCGCGTCGCGCCGCGCTACCGCAACGCGCTCGTCGTCTCGGCCATCGTCTGCGGCATCGCCGCCTACCACTACTTCCGGATCTTCAGCAACTTCAGCGAGAGCTACCCCCCGGGCAGCTCGGTCAGCGCGCCGCACAACCTCTCGAACATCGAGTTCAACGAGGCCTACCGGTACGTGGACTGGCTGCTCACCGTGCCGCTGCTGCTCGTCGAGACGGTCGCCGTCATGGCCCTGGGCCGGGTGGCCCAGCGCGGGCTGCTCTACAAGCTGGTGCCGGCCTCGGCCCTGATGATCCTGCTCGGCTACCCGGGTGAGATCGCCACCTCCGTCGGCTCCCGCGCTCTGTGGGGCGCCCTGTCGACGATCCCCTTCATCTACCTGCTGTACGTGCTGTTCGTCGAGCTGTCGCGTTCGCTGGTGCGTCAGCCGGTCGAGGTGCAGCACACCATCAAGATGCTCCGCCTCGCGCTGGTCGGCCTGTGGGGCGTCTACCCCATCGCCTACCTGTTCCCGATGATCGGCGGCGAGTTCTTCGGCGGCGCGAGCGGGTTCGTGCTGCGGCAGGGCGGGTACAGCCTCGCCGACATCTTCGCCAAGGCGGCGTACGGCCTGGCCATCTACAAGGTCGCCCGCGTCAAGAGCGGTCTCGAGGACCCGACGTACTCCGACGACGAGCTCGTGCCGGACACCACGTCGCGCGACGTGCGGGTCTGAGGATCTCCTGACGTTCATGTCACTGCTGCACCGACCGGCCACCGCGCCCTCGCGGTGCCCGGTCGGTGCACGTCCGGGCCCTGCCATGCGGGCCCTGCCCTGGCTCACCTGGGTCCCGGTCTCGGCGATGGCCTCGCTGCTGCTGCTGGCGGTCGCCGCCCCCGCCCAGACCTCATCAGTGGCCCTACCCCTCGCCGTCGTCGGTGCCGCCCTGGGTATCCCGCACGGCGCCGTCGACCACCTCGTCCCGTGGTGGTGGGGTGCCGTCGACCCGCGTGGCGGCTCGCGGCGTCCGACGACGGCTCGGTTGGCGCTGTTCGCGGGTGCGTACGCCGCGGTCGCCGCGCTCGCGCTCGCCGCCTTCCTCATCGCCCCCACTGCGGCCCTGCTGGCCTTCCTGGTCCTGTCCGCCGTGCACTTCGGCCGCGGTGAGGTCGTGGCCTGCGCCGAGCGGGCCGGGCGGCGCGTCCCGAACTCCCGCGGCGACTGGCCTCTCGCCCTCGCGCACGGCGGCGTCGTCGTCGGCCTGCTGCTGTGGGCTCGGCCCAGCGACACCGGCCCCCTGCTGCGCGGCCTGTCACCGCGGCTCGCCGACACCACCCTGGCGATCCGGGTGCCTGCCCTGTGGCTGGTGGTCGTCGCCGTCACCGTGGCCCTGGTCGTCCTGCTGCGCGGGCGCCGCCGGCTCGAGGCGGTCGAGCTGACGCTGCTCGCCGCGACGTTCACGTTGGCGCCGCCCCTGGCCGCGTTCGGCGTCTACTTCGGCCTGTGGCACTCGTTGCGCCACACCGGTCGACTGCTCGACCTGGCCCGCGGCGCAGCCGGCCCCGGCCGCTGCGGCGAGCGGGAGGGCCCCGCGTGGTCGACCGCCGGTCGCGTCCTGGCCCGGGCGGCTGCCGTGCCCGCGGCCGTGGCCCTGCTCGCGGTGCTGGCCCTGTGGTGGGCTCGCGACCTGGCCGGGCTGCAGGCCGAGGTCGGCGTGCTGCTCGCCCTCACCTTCCCCCACGCCGCCGTCGTCTGGGGGCTGGACCGCCGCCGGTCCGCCTAGCCCGAGTCGGTGGTGGCACCGCGTCACGGTGGCACTAGGGCAGGTCATACCGACAGGATCAGCTCATGGTCGACGTCGTGGTGCCCGGTGGGGCCAGCACGCCGCGGCTGCGCGCCCACCTGGCCGTGCCGTCCACCGGCGACGGGCCCTGGCCCGGGGTCGTCGTCCTGCACGAGCTGCTCGGCCTCACCGACGACATCCGCCGCCACAGCGAGCGACTGGCCGACGCGGGGTACCTCACGGTCGCTCCCGACCTGTTCAGCGCCGGCGGCGCCCTGCGCTGCCTGCGGGCCGCGTTCGGCGCACTCACTCGCGGGCACGGCCCGGCCGTCGACGACGTCCTGGCCGTGCGCGACTGGCTCACCGGGCGACCGGACTGCGCCGGGCCGGTGGGCGTGGTCGGGTTCTGCATGGGCGGTGGGTTCGCGCTGCTTCTGGCGGCCCGCGGCTCCGACGCCGCGGCGCCGTGCTACGGGCCGCTGCCGCGCGAGGCCCGCACCGTCCTGGTCGGCGCCTGCCCGGTCGTCGCGAGCTACGGGCGGCGCGACCCGATGATGCGCGGTGCGGCCGGCCGGCTCGAGGCGGTGCTCACCGAGCTCGGTGTCGAGCACGACGTCACGCAGTACCCCGGGGCGGGCCACTCGTTCCTCAACCGTCACGCCACCGGACCGTTCGCGCCGCTGGAGCGGGTCGTCGGCCTCGGGTACGACGCCACCGCCGCCGAGGACGCCTGGGCGCGGATCCTCGCGTTCTTCGACCAGCACCTGCGGGCCTGAGCCGATGCCCGACCTGCTCAGCGACGTGGTCCGTGCCACGGCGTCGGCCCCCGACAGCACCACCATCTTGGATCGCAGCGCCCGCGTGCTGCTCGCGGTGGCGGACTGGGTCATCGCCGACCGGCTGGAGGACCCCGACCTGGTCGTCCGCGTCGCCGCGTACGACGCGGCCGGCGCCCTGCGCCTGCCCCCGGCGATGGGGTCTCGCTCGCCCCGGCGTTCCTCGGCCAGGTCCCAGGGTCTGCTGCCCACCCTGCTGCGGTCCCCCGAGGCCACGATGCACCTGCGGGCGCCCGAGCTGGCCGCGGTGGCCGCCTCGGGTGACCCGCACCGCGCCGCCCAGGCGGCGATGGCGCTGTCGTACGGGGCGAACGAGGTGCTGCTCATCCGCCTGGCCGCCCGGGACGCGGTCGTCGGTGTGCTCACCCTGGGCACCCGCACGACGTTCCACCCCGACGACGTCACAGCCCTGGGCGACGTCGCCGCCCACCTGGGTGTCGCCCTCGAGGCGGCCCGGCTGCTCGAGGTGCAGCGGGCAGTGGCGACCGCCCTGCAGACCAGCCTGCTGCCGCCGCTGCCGGCGGTGCCCGGACTGCACCTGGCCGCGCGCTACTCCCCCGCCACCAAGGGCCTGGACGTCGGGGGCGACTGGTACGACGCCTTCGGGGTCGAGGGTGACCTGGTCGTGGTCATCGGTGACGTCAGCGGCCACGACGTCAGCGCCGCAGCCCGGATGGCAGCGCTGCGGCACACCGTCCGCGCCCATGCCGTCGACCGCACCGAGCCACCCAGCGGTGTGGTGACGCGGGTGGAGCGGACGTCGGCCACCCTGGCGCTCGACGCCACCGGCACCTGCGTGGTCGCGCGGCTGCACCCCCACGGGGACGGCACGTGGCGGCTGACGTGGACCAACGCCGGCCACCTGCCGCCGCTGCTGGTGCGCGAGGGACGGGCCTGGTTCCTCGAGACCGACGTCGACCTGATGCTGGGGGTCGACCCGGCCAGTGACCGGCACGACCACGAGCATCGACTGGTGCCCGGCGACGTGCTCGTGCTCTACACCGACGGTCTGGTCGAGGTGCGCGGCGCGTCGCTGGACGAGCGCCTCGAGCAGCTGCGCCAGGTGGCGGCCGGGAACGCCGTCGAGCACCCTGACGAGCTGGCCGACGTCCTGCTGTCGCGCCTGGACGCTGGTGCGGCGGACGACGACGTGGCCCTGCTCATCGTCGGGGTCGACCAGCCCTAGCCGCGCGCCGCCGCCGCGGCCGCGTCCCGCAGGGCCGCGTCGAGCCCGCGGTGGCCAGCGCGGTCGACCGTGACCTCGATGACGGTGACGCCCTGCGGTGGTAGGCGGACGGCGTCCGTGAGCGCGGCCGGGTTTGTCACCAGCAGGTACCGCGAACCCGTTGCGGCACATAGCTTCTGCAGGTCTGTGCCGTGGCTGGTCCCGAACACCCGGTCGAACGGTGCGCCGCGCTCGGGGGCGCCGGGCTCGAGCAGGCTGAAGATCCCGCCGCCGTCGTCGTTGACGACGACGACGGTGAGGTCGGGCTGCGGCTCGTGCGGCCCCACCACGAGCGCCCCCGTGTCGTGGACGAACGTGAGGTCACCGACCAGCGCGTACGTCGGCGCGGTGCCTGCCAACGCCAGCCCGGCCGCCGTCGACACGCAGCCGTCGATGCCGGCGAGCCCTCGGTTGGCCACGACACGCGCACTCGAGCGGCCGACCAGATCGAGGTGGCGCACCGGGTTCGACGACCCCACGAACAGCACGGCGCCGGGCGCAAGGGCCTCGGTCACGGCCGCCGCGACCGCGGGGGCCGAGGGCCAGCTGCCCTCGACCACGGGGCGAACGGCGGCGGCGACCCGCGCCGCAGCCTGCTGCCACTGGCCGTGCCACTGCGGGTCGAGACCTTCCTGGCTCGTCGGGTCGACCAGCGCGGCCAGCGGGTGCACGCGGCGGGCCCGGTGACCCGGGTCCGGCCAGGTCGGGTCGTCGCTGACCACCTCGACGACGGTGTCCTCGTGCCGCAGCAGCGCCGCCGCGGCCCGGCTCAGGGTGACCCGCCCGACGACCAGGACGGCGTCCGGACGGTGCCGGTCGACCCAGTCCGCGCAGGTGAGCAGCAGCGAGCCGCCGGGCAGCGCCCGCGCCCAGGCGCCGGCACTCGAGGGCTCGGCCAGCAGCGGCCACCCGCCGGCCTGCGCGAGGTCAGCCGCGAGCGCGCCCCAGTCGGGGCCGCCGGTCGGCAGGTCACCGACCAGCACCACCGTCCGTGGCCCGAGCACCGGGTTGGCGGCGGTGGCCCGCCGCGCCGCCACCTGCACCCAGGGCCACCCGCCCGGGCGGCCGTCCAGCGGCTCGACGAACGACGGCTCGTCGTCCGACAGATCGGGCGCCAGCGGCTCACGCAGGGGCACGTTGAGCTGCACCGGCCCCGGGGCGGCCCCGCGCGCACCGGTCGCCGCTGCGAGCGCCCGCGACACGACGGCGCGCCACGTCGACACCTGACCGGGTCGCTCGTCGGGGACGCCGAGGTCGTGGGCGAACCGCGCCGCGGCGCCGAAGAACCGCACCTGGTCCGTCGTCTGGTTGGCGCCGGTTCCGCGCAGCTCGGGGGGTCGGTCGGCCGTGACGACGACCAGCGGTACGCCGCCGTGGTCTGCCTCGAGCACCGCGGGGTGCAGGTTGGCGACCGCCGTCCCGGACGTCGTCACCACCATGACCGGCCCGCTCGCCTTGGCCAGGCCCAGGGCCACGAACCCCGCGCTGCGCTCGTCCACCCGCACGTGCAGCGTGAGTCGGCCCTGCGCGTCCGCGGCGTGCAGCGCGTAGGCCAGCGGCGCCGACCGCGACCCCGGGCACAGCACCGCGTGCCGGACGCCGCCGCGCACCAGCTCGTCGACGAGCACCGTGGCCAGTGCGGTGGAAGGGTTCACGCCCCTATTCTCACCGGGCGGCACCCGCGGTGCGCGGCGGGCTACGGCTGCAGCAGCACCGGGGAGGTGGTGATCGACGCGTGCTCGTCCACGGGCCGGCAGCCGGTCAGCAGACCGCAGACCGACCTGGCCCCCACCGGAACCGGTGCGCGCCCACCCGCCGACGCCCAGACCACGGAGGTCCTTCGGTCGCCCCGGGAGAACGTGCAGTTCGTGACCACGACCCCCGTCGGCGAGGGGGGCGAGGCGCACCCTCGGAACGTGCTGCCGGCCACCCACCCCTGCAGCGCCGTGAACGCCCGCTGACTCGGGCCACCGGGGGTCATCGTGACCCCGAGGACGTCGAGGGGGTCGTCCCACGCGTACCAGTAGGTGCGGGCCACGCCGAGACGGATCGAGTCGAGGTAGGTGCGCGCTGTCCAGTCGGCAGCCTGCTGGCCCTGGACCGGGTGGTCGGCGAAGGCCGGGCTGGAGTAGTTGACCTCGGTGTCCCACAGGGGACGTCGGGGCGCGCCCGCGGCTCGTAGCACCGACTGCACCTGACGCAGCAGGTCGAACCGCCCGTCCGGTGTCGCGAGCACATCCGGTTGGTAGGAGTGGACGGCGAACACGTCGACCGGCCAGCCCCGCTCGGCCAGTGCGCTCAGGTAGGCCGCCGACCAGGCTCGCCAGCTCGGCTGGCGCGGCTGAAGGGGGGTCGACACCACGACGGCAGACGGGTCGAGAGCGGCCACCCGCTGGGCGGCCAACCGGGTGAGGTGCGCCAGGCCCGTCGGCGTGCCCTTCCAGAACTGCGGTGACTGCGCCTCGTTCCAGATCTGGTAGGCACCGATTCGGCCCTTGTAGCGCGCGACGACGGCGTCGACGTAGGCCACCCAGTCGGCGTCCGAGTACGGCGGCGACGAGCTGCCCCGCGCCAGCCAGCCGGCTCCCGGTGCCGTGGGCTGGGTCGCGGCCCACGCGGGCGTCGAGCCGAGGACGAGCAGCACCGGGACGCGCTGCGCTCGGGCGCGGGCGACGTAGCCGTCCAACCGGGCCCACTCGAAGACCCCGCGCACCGGCTCCAGGTGCGCCCACGTGGTTCGCGTGTCCCACAACCGCACGGCGCCGTACGGGACGGTCGCCGCCGAGTGCACGGTGTTCAGGCCGAAGGACGCCGGATCGACCAGGCGGGCCGTCGCCCCGTCAGGGACGGAAGGGTCGTGCGGCGTGCGCAAAAACCCCACCGTGACGGCGAGGACGGCGGCGATCACGACCGTCGTCACGACGATCAGCACCGTCGGGGGCCGCCACGCGCTCATGGCAGCAGTGCCGCGCAGCGCTCGAGCCGGTCGCGCCACCACCGCTGTCGGTCCGCGGGAGCCGCCAGGTCGGCCAGCCGGCCGGGGTCGAGGCTCGTCGCGAGGGCCCGCGCGACCTCGATGCCGCCACCGGTCGGCTGCAGCGGCGGGTCGGCGACGTCGCGGGCGAACAGTGCCGCGGTGCCCAGCCCGCAGGCGTAGGGCAGCTCAGGCAGCGCCGCCGCCAGCGCCACGCCGGCGGCGATGCCGACCCAGGTGTCGAGGGGGGAGGGGACCACGACCGGCTGCCCGCACTGC
>JACMOY010000051.1 GCA_014377795.1 Actinomycetota bacterium
AGCGGCGGGGGGGCCCGCGCCGCCACCAGGGCATCGTCGCGGCGCCCGACAGCACCGTCGACGTCCCCAACGCCGTCAACGGCGGGTGCCGGTGCGACGTCCGGCTGCCTACCTCGCGCCCAGCAGCTCGGCCATCGACGCCGTGAAGTCCTCGCCCGCCGTCCAGCCCAGCTCGGCCGCGGCGCGGGCGCTGGACGCGGTGATGTGCCGGACGTCGGCGAGGCGGGCCCGGCCGGTCACGACGGGGTCGGGGGCACCGGCCGCCCGCGAGAGTGCAGTCGCCAGGTCGAGCACCGTCCGCGGGGTGCCGCTGCCCACGTTGTAGGCGCGCAGCGCCCCGGGCGTGAGGTGGTCCAGAGCGGCGACGCAGGCGCGGGCGACGTCACGCACGTGCACGAAGTCGCGGCGCTGGCCGCCGTCCTCGCTCACCTGCGGCGCCCGACCGGCGAGCACCGCGGTGCGGAAGATCGCCGCCACCCCGGCGTACGGGGTGTCGAGCGGCAGCCCGGGGCCGTACACGTTGTGGAACCGCATGGCCGCGACGGCGCCACCGCTCTGCCGGGCCCACGCCGCCGACAGGTGCTCCTGCGCGACCTTCGTCGCGGCGTACACGTTGCGCGGGTCGACCGGCGCGTCCTCGTCGACGAGCTCGGGCCCGAGCGGCGCGCCGCACACCGGACAGGGCGGCTCGAAGAGCCCTGAATCCAGGTCGGACTGCCGCCGCGGGCCCGGCCGCACCGGGCCGTGGTCGGGGCAGCGACCCAGCCCCTCCCCGTACGCGCCCATCGAGCCGGCCAGCACCAGCGAGCCCACCCGGGCGCGAGCCAGGGCCGCGAGCAGCACCGCGGTGCCGAAGTCGTTGTGCGACACGTAGTCCGGCGCGTCGGCGACACCCTGCTCGAGCCCGACCTTTGCGGCCAGGTGGACGACGGCGTCGATCCCCTTCAGCGCCGCCGAGACCGCGTCGTCGTCCCGGATGTCGGCGAGGATGCTCGGCACGTCGACGCGCGGCGCCAGCAGGTCGAGGCACACCGGCTCGTGGCCGCCCCCCGCGAGGGCCCCCACGACCGCCGTCCCGATGAAACCCGCCCCACCCGTCACCAGAACGCGCACGCGGCCAACCTAACGCCCGGCGCTGCGGCATGCTGTGAACCATGACCAGCCACCCCGACGAGCACGGGCACGGCCATGGGCACGACCACGCGAGCGAACCGGCGGACGCGCACGGGCACGACCACGCGGCGCCGGCCTCGCTGTGGGGGCGCCTGCGCGGTGGGGTCGCGCACGCGGTCAAGCCGCACAGCCACGACGCTGCCGACCAGGTCGACTCGGCGCTCGAGACCTCGCGCGAGGGCATGCGGGCGCTGTGGATCTCGCTGGCCATCCTGGGCGCCACCGCGCTGCTGCAAGCGGTCGTCGTGGTCATCTCGGGGTCGGTCGCGCTGCTCGGCGACACCGTGCACAACCTCGCCGACGCGCTCACCGCCGTGCCGCTGGCGATCGCGTTCACCCTCGGACGCCGGCTGCCGACCCGCCGCTACACCTACGGCTACGGCCGCGCCGAGGACCTCGCCGGCGTCGCGATCGTCCTGACCATCGCCGCCTCCGGCGTGTTCGCCGCGGTCGCCGCCGTGCGCCGCCTGGCTGACCCGCAGGACGTGAAGTACCTCGGGGCGGTCGCCGCAGCGGGCCTGGTCGGTTTCGTCGGGAACGAGCTGGTCGCGCGTTACCGGATCAACGTCGGACGTCGGATCGGCTCGGCGGCGCTGGTCGCCGACGGGCTGCACGCCCGCACCGACGGGTTCACCTCGCTCGCCGTCCTGGTCGGTGCAGGCGGTGTGGCACTAGGGTTTCGGCTCGCCGACCCTATCGTCGGGCTGCTCATCACGCTGGCCATCCTCGTCGTGCTGAGGGACGCCGCACGCGAGGTCTACCGCCGCCTGATGGACGCCGTCGACCCCGAGCTGGTGACCCGGTGCGAAGAGGTGCTGCGCGCGGTGCCTGAGGTGGTCGAGGTCGGGCATGTGCGGCTGCGCTGGATCGGGCACGAGCTGCACGCCGACGCCGACGTCGAGCTGGACGCCGGCAGCTCGCTGGTGGCCGCCCACGACGTGTGCGTCGCCGCCGAGCGGGCGCTGCGGGCCGGCGTCCCGCGACTGGCCGGTGCCGTGATCCACCCCGACCCGATCGGCACCGGCGGTCGCGACCAGCACCACTGACCGCTCAGCACCACTGACGAGTCAACGGTCGTGGCTGGTCCAGGCGAGCAGGTCCCCGACCGGCCAGGTGGTCACGATCCGCTCGGGCGGGACGCCGCAGCGCACCGCCCGCTCGACGCCGAGCGCCCGCCAGTCAAGCTGGCCCGGCGCGTGGGCGTCGGTGTCGATGCTGAACAGGCAGCCGGCCTCGACGGCCAGGGTCAGCAGGTCGTCGGGCGGGTCCTGACGCTCGGGGCGGCAGTTGACCTCGACGGCCACCCCACGCTCGGCGCACTCGGCGAAGACGGCCGCGGCGTCGAACGAGCTCTGCGCCCGCGTCCCGCGGCCACCCGTGACCAGGCGACCGGTGCAGTGCCCGAGCACGTCGGTGTGCGGGTCGCGCACCGCGGTGAGCATCCGGCGGGTCATCGCGGCCGAGTCCATCGCCAGCTTGGAGTGCACCGACGCGACCACGACATCCAGGGCGCCCAGCATCTCGGGCGTCTGGTCGAGCGACCCGTCGTCGTGGATGTCGACCTCGATCCCGGTGAGCAGCCGAAACGGCAGCAGCCGCTCAGCCAACCCCGCCACGACGGCCAGCTGAAGCGACAACCGTTCTGCCGTCAGCCCTCTGGCCACCTTCAGCCGCGGCGAATGATCGGTGAGCGCAAG
>JACMOY010000451.1 GCA_014377795.1 Actinomycetota bacterium
GGCGCGGCCTGCCGGCGCCAGGCGGCGTCGGTGATGGCCTGGACGACGATCGCGGCGAGCTCCCCGCGCGAGGCGTCCGTGACGACGTACCCCCGCGCGCCGGCGCTGATCGCACGCGCGACGCCATCGACGTCCTCGGCCACGGTGAGCATCAGGACGCTCGCCTGCGGGTGCAGCGCCAGCAGCCGCCGGGTCGCCTCGGTGCCTCCGAGGCCCGGCATGCGCACGTCCATCAGCACCAGGGTGGGGCGCTCGACCGGCCAGCGCGCCACGGCTTCCTCACCGCTGGCAGCGGCCAGCACCCGGGTCACGCCTGGGATGGTGGCGACGGTGCGGCGCAACGTCTCTCGCGCCAGCGGCGAGTCGTCGCACACCATGATGGTCGCCATCGGTCAGTCCCCTCGTCCACCCACCACCCGAGCGGGCGATCGCGTCTGGGAGACCATCGGCAGCAGAAGCGCCCGGCCTTAGCCCGGCGGGGCCGGTGGCGGGGTGCTCACAGGACGGCGGAGAGCACCACGTCGACGGCCTGCTGCAGCGACGGGACGCTGCGGATGGCGGGGGGCAGGTCGGCCGGCCACCCCGGGCCACCGACGACCACCAGGGGTGCGGGGCGTACGCGGGTGAGCAGGCCGAGCTCTTCGACGGCGGGCACCGGCATGGTGGCGAAGATGAACACGACGCCGGGACCGCTGCGCCGCACGGCGGCTGCCAGTGCGGTCGCCGGCATCCGGCTGCCGAGCTGGCGGGCGCCCACCCCGCGCTCGGCGAGGGCCGCGGCCAGGGCGTGGATGGGCAGGCTGTGCTGCTCCTCGTCCAGGCAGGCAAGCAGCACCGGGACGGTGTTGCGGGGCTCGCGCAGCCGTGCGGTGGTGGCGCGCATGACGCCCATCACGCACTCGCTGAACAGGTGCTCGACCTCGACGCCTTCACCGGTGGACGCCCACCGGTCGCCCAGGCCGATGAGCACGGGGGCGATGAGGGTGTCCCACGCGCGGATCACGCCCTCGGCCGCGACGTGGCGACGCAGCACCTCGGTCACGCCGTTGGCGTCCAGCGCCATCGAGGCGCGCGCCAGACCGCGGACGGCCGGTGAGGCCTCGGGCAGGGGGACGACCCGACCGCCGCCGGCCCGGCGCGGATCGATCGCGTCGAACGCACCGCGCTGGCTGCTGTCGGGCACCAGGCTGATGACCCGGGCCATCTCGCCGCCGTCGGCCATCGGCGACTCTTCGGCCATCGCTCGGCGCGCGGCCTCGGCCGGAGAGACGCCCTCATGGGTCAGGCGGCGCATGATGACCAGCCGGGCGAGGTCTTCGGCGGAGTACCGCCGGTGCGATCCGGCCGTGTGCGAGCCGGGCCCAAGCCCGTAGCGGCGGGCCCAGGTGCGCAGCGTGGCGGGAGCGACACCGAGGCGCCGGGCGACCGCAGCGACCGTGAGGGTCGTAGTCGTGGCTCCTACCGTCGCTTGGTCGCTTCGTGGCTCGATCACCTTTCAAGTGTGCCGAGTTGTGTACAGGCCCGCCACTTGGTCGACGCACTTCGCTCCGCACCGGGACGACACTCGAGGCCGGCACAGGTACCCGAGACAGATCGCGCCAAACCTGGTCATCCTTGGAAAATTGGGCGGCGAGCCGGTCTGAATCAGGTCAGCCCAGGGACTTGAATAACCTCTGGCGCGGTTGTACTGTTCGTCGAAGCGCGCCGCACC
>JACMOY010000452.1 GCA_014377795.1 Actinomycetota bacterium
GGCCCGACGGGCCCGACTTGCCCCCCGTGCCCCCCGGCGTGCCCCGCGACGTGCAGCCCCCGACGTACGCCGACCTGGTGCGGGGCCGGGTCGCCAGGGCCGTAGCCGCCGCCGGTGGCCCGGCGGACGACGCGATCGCGACGATGCTCGCGGGTCGCGACACCTGGACCGTCGGGGAGTGAGCGACCGCGACGTCCCGGCCGACCTCGCCGGCGACCGCGAGGTGCGCCGAGGCACCGTCTTCGGCGCGCTGGCCTACCTGCTGTGGGGCGTGTTCCCGCTGTACTTCCACGCGCTGCTGCCCGCGGGGTCGATCGAGATCCTCGTGCACCGCGTGGTGTGGTCGCTGCTGGTCTGCCTGATCGTGGTCGCGGTGCTGCGTGACACGAGCTGGATTCGCCCGCTGCTCGCCGCGCCGCGGCGCATCGTGCGCCTGGGGTTCGCTGCGATGTTCATCGCCGTGAACTGGGGCGTGTACATCTACGGCGTCAACAGCGGGCAGGTCGTCGAGGCCTCCCTCGGGTACTTCATCAACCCGCTCGTCACGGTGCTGCTGGGGGTCGTGCTGCTGCGTGAGCGGCTGCGGCGGCTGCAGTGGGTCGCGGTCGGCCTCGGCGCCGTGGCCGTCGTCGTGCTGACCGTCGACTACGGCCACGTCCCGGTGATCGCCCTGCTGCTCGCGGGGTCGTTCGCGACGTACGGCCTGATGAAGAAGCGCATCGGCGTCGACCTGGGGGCGCTCGCCGGCCTCACCGCCGAGACGGCGCTGCTGTTGCCGTTCGCCGTCGCGGCGCTGGTCTGGCTCGAAGTCACCGGTCGGGGCACGATGGGCGACCAACCGCCCTGGCACGGGCTGCTGCTCGCCTCGACCGGCATCGCGACCGCCGTCCCGCTGCTGATGTTCGCCGCCGCGGCCCGGCGGGTGCCCCTCACCACGATCGGGCTGCTGCAGTTCACGACCCCGGTGCTGCAGCTGCTGTGCGGCGTCCTGCTGCTGGGCGAGCACGTGCCGCCGTCCCGCTGGGTCGGGTTCTCGATCGTCTGGCTGGCCCTCGGGGTGCTTACCCTCGACCAGGTGCGCGCGGCCCGGGCGCGCTCACGCGCCGTCCCCGAGACCGAGCTGACGCTCACGCACTGACCCACGCCCGCCAGGTGCTCACAGCCGCCGGCGGATGTGCGACCAGGCCAGCTCGCCGAGTCGTCGGTCGGCGGCCTCGGTGCCACCCCTCGCCATCCGCGCACCGCCCCGGACCACCTGCTCGCCCGGGAGGACGGTGCGGTGGCCAGCCTCGGCGTCGGTCAGCACGGTGGTGTCCAGGCCGTGCCGGCTGCGGCGGGCTCGGATGCACTGCGCATGCTGCACGCTGGGCCACACCAGGTCGTCGCCACCCGTGACGAGGATCAGGTCGCTGATGCACTCGACGGCGATCGCCGCTGCCGCCACGGCCTCGGGCTGCTCTTCACGGCAGCGGCGGTACAGGTCCAGGTAGCTCGGCGGATCCAGGTCGGGTTGCCAGGCCTCGACGAACGGTACGAACGGCAGGGGCCGGCCGTGGCAGGTCCAGTGGCTCGTCATCCGGCCGTCCGCGGTCACACCGGCCCAGACGGCGTCCGACGGGGCGAACGCGACCACGGTCGACACCGAGTCACTGCCTGCGCCGGTCAGGAGCGCGGCCTCGGCGCCGAACGAGGTGCCGACCACGATCACGCGGTCGCACTCTCGCGCCAGGTCGTCCACGCGTGCCGAGAACAGCTCGAGAGGGACCTCCCACGGGCCCGGGGACTGGCCGGGCCCGCCGAACCAGCGCACCGACTCGGCCAGTGCGCCGTGCTCTGCGAACAGGCGCGCCCGGTCGGCGTCGACCCGACCGCTCGACCCCGCCAGGGTGAGCACCCCCACCCCGCTGTGCGCGTCAGGCACGTAGCGCACACCCTGCACACCGCGAAGCACCAGCTCGTCCACCCGCCCGAGGGTGCCAGACCCGCGTCGTCCACAGATGTGGCCGGGGCTCTGGTGGTTGTCAGTGGTGTTCCCTAGAATCGTACACGTGGACGATAACCGGGGTATGGGTGTGGGTGCGGCGCTGGTCGCCCTGTCCGCCGCCGTGTCCACCGCGCGCGAGGTCGGCCCGTGGCAGGCGTCCGACGATCAGGTCGCTGACCTGATCGTGGCGGTCGAGGTCGCCACCCGCGCCCTGGCCGGGGTGCAGCTGGCGGCGATCGCCGAGGGCGTCACCCGGGGACTGCCGTTCAGTACCGGCGCGGGCACCGGGGCGTCGGCGCCGGGGCGGTGGGTGCGGTCACTGGTCTCGGTCAACCCCGGTGAGGCCGGCCGCCGCGCGACCCTGGCCGCGGCCCTGTTCACCGGCCCCGAAGCAACCGAGCTCACCCCGACTCGGGACGCCGTGCTGGCCGGGTCGATCAGCACCGCGCACGCCCAGGTGGTGGTCGCCGCGATGGAACACCTGCTGCCACCGCACACCCCCGCGGGTGTGATCGACGACGCCACCCGCGCCGAGGCACAGGCCCTGCTCCTGCCCGCTGCGACCGGGGGCACCGACCCCGCCGCAGCCGGGCCCACCCACCAAGGAGTCGACCCCACCCAGCTCGCCAAGGCCGGGCTGA
>JACMOY010000453.1 GCA_014377795.1 Actinomycetota bacterium
AGTGCGGGCACAGCTTCTCTTCGTGCTGCACCTCGAGACCCGCGTCCTGCAGGGCGCTGATCATCGCGCCGGCGCCGCTGAGCTCGCCGTCGGGGAACACGGAGCGGTCGATGAAACCCCCGCCGTCGGATCCCGGGGTGCCGGTTGTCGGGACGGGTGATCGAGTCGTTCAGCCGCGGGCCGCCTGGCCGCAGGCGAGAGCGCAGGAAGGAGAAGTACGCGGGGTAGTTGCCGACGCCGATGTGCTCGGACGACCCGATCGAGCTGATCGCGTCGACCGACAGGACACCGTCTGATCGTGGTCACTGCCGGTCGTCCTCGGGGCCGTCGGCCGTTGAACGCTCACGGACGCACCCTGTACCGACGCGAGGGCCCGTGTCGTGGTAGATCTCGACAGTGACCAGTGACGAGATCCACGACGAAGCCCGCCGCCTGCGGACGGTCACCGGCACTGACGGTGTGCTGCTGCAGGTGCACGACCGGGGGCCTGTCGAGGGCCCAATCGTGGTGCTGCTGCATGGTTTCCCGCAGCACGCCGGGTGCTGGGACGGCGTGCTGCCGGGCCTGCACGATCTCGGGCTGCGCACCCTTGCCGTCAACCAGCGCGGCTACGGTCAGAGCTCGGCCCCCGACAACACGTCGGAGTACGCGCTCGACCGTCTGGTCCGCGACGTGCTCGCGGTGATCGACGCCGGTGGTGCGACCGACGTCGTCCTCGTGGGTCACGACTGGGGTGCGATCGTGGCCTGGGCCGTGGCCGCCGTTCACCCGCAGCGAGTCAGTGCGCTCGTCGCCGTGTCGGTGCCGCACCCGCGCGCCTTCGGCGGGGCGCTGCGCGAATCGGCCGACCAGCAGGCGCGCTCGGCGTACATCCAGCTGTTCCGCGACCCCGACAAGGCCGCCTCGGTGCTGTTGACCGACGACGCGCGGCGGTTGCGCGCGATGTTCGCCGGCGTCCCGCCGGACAGGATCAACGACTACGTGACGCCGCTGCTCGCACCGGGCGCGCTGATCGGGCCGCTGCGCTGGTACGCCGCGATGCTCGGCCCCGAGTTCGCCCAGGTGCCCGCGGTCGGGGTGCCGACGACGTTCGTGTGGTCCGACGCGGACGTCGCCGTGTCGCGCGACGCGGCCGACGCCTGCGCCACCTGGGTCACGGGCACCTACGCGCGGGTCGACCTGTCGGGGATCTCGCACTGGGTGCCTGACCAGGCACCGCAGGCCGTCGTCGACGCGGTCAGCGCCCACCTGCCGGAAGCTGCAGGCTGAACCGGGCGCCCTGGCCGGGCTGGCCGTCGATGACGAGGCCGCCGCCGTGGGCCCGCGCCACCTCGTCGACCAGGGCCAGCCCGAGCCCGAAGCGGCGTCCCCCGCCGGGACCCGCTGCGCCGCGGGCGAACCGCTGCACCAGCGTCGAGGCCGTGGCCGGGTCCAACCCCTCGCCGTCGTCGGCGACGAGCACCACCGCGCCGGACCCGCCGGACGTCACCTGAACGCAGACGTTGCCGCCGGGTGGGGTGTGCGACAGGGCGTTGTCGACCAGGGACGACACGGCGCGCCGGATCGCCACCGCCGCGCCGACGACCACGGCGGGGCCGTCGTCGTGCCGTGCGACCAGGCGTACCGAGCGCTCGTCGGCGAGCCCCCGCATGCTCGCGACGACGTCGTCGGCCAGACCGCACAGGTCGACCGGCTCGCCGCCGTCCACCCGCCCACCGACCTCGGCGGCGAGCAGCATGTCGCCGATGACGTCACCGAGCACCCGCGAGTCGGCGACCAGCTGCTCGA
>JACMOY010000454.1 GCA_014377795.1 Actinomycetota bacterium
ACCTGGGGGTCCAGCGCCCGCACCGCGCGCAGCGCCTCGAGCATCTTGTCCTGGTGCCCGTGGGCCGTGTCGACGACGAGGCAGTCCACGCCAGCGTCCAGCAGCGAGCGCGCCTTGGCCGACACGTCGCCGTTGATGCCCACGGCGGCCGCGAGCCGCAGCCGCCCCGCGAGATCCAGCGCCGGGGCGTAGATCGTCGAGCGCAGGGCGCCCTTGCGGGTGGGCACCCCCGCGAGCCGACCGGCCCGGACGACGGGTGCGAACCGTCGCCGCGCGGTGTGCAGCACGTCGAACGCGGCCTGCAGACCGCCCGGCCGGTCGATGTCGTCGGCGTCGAGCAGCAGCAGGTCACGGCTCATCACGTCGTCGAGGGTCGTGTACCGGTCCACGCCCTCGCAGTCCTGCTCGGTGACCACCCCGACCGGACGCCGGTCCGCGTCGACGACGACCAGCGCCGCGTGGGCGCGCTTGGGGATCAGGTGCAGGGCGTCCAGCACGGTGTCGTCGACGTGCAGCGTCAGCGCCGTCTCGAGCACCGGATGTCGCTGCTTGACCCAGGTGACGACGTCCGCGACCACCCCGAGCGGCACGTCCTGCGGCAGGACCACGAGGCCACCGCGGCGAGCGACGGTCTCAGCCATCCGCCGGCCAGAGACCGCCGTCATGTTCGCGACGACCACCGGGATCGTCGTCCCGGTGCCGTCGGTGCTCGAGAGGTCGACGTCCAGCCGGGACGTCACCATCGAGCGGCCGGGGACGAGGAACACGTCGTTGTAGGTCAGGTCTGCGGTCGGCACCTGGCCGTCGAGGAAGCGCACGCCGTCACGCTACGGGCCGCTGCCGGCACGGGCTACCAGATGCGGACGCGCTGGTCGGGGGCCAGCCACAGCCCGTCGCCCTCGCGCACCCCGAACGCCTCGTAGAACGCGTCGACGTTGCGGACCACGTTCGCGCGGAACTCAGCGGGCGAGTGCGGGTCGATCGCCAGCAGCCGCAGCGCTTCGGCGTCGCGGGCCTTCAGTCGCCAGCACTGCGCCCAGCCGGCGAAGAAGCGCTGCGGCCCGGTCAGGCCGTCGATCACCGGCGGTGGGGCGCCATCCGTCGCGATCAGGTAGGCCTCCAGGGCGATCGTGACGCCGCCGAGGTCACCGATGTTCTCGCCGACGGTCAGCTCGCCGTTCACGTGGTGACCGGGCAGCTCGCGCGGCTCGAACGCCGCGTACTGCTCGATCAGCGCGCGGGCCCGCTCGTCGAAGCGGTCGCGGTCGTCGTGCGTCCACCACGACACCAGGTTGCCGTCACCGTCGTACTTCGAGCCCTGGTCGTCGAACCCGTGGCCGATCTCGTGCCCGATCACGGCGCCGATGCCGCCGTAGTTGGCTGCGTCGTCGGCCGCGACGTCGAAGAACGGCGGCTGCAGGATCGCCGCGGGGAACACGATCTCGTTCAGACCGGGGTTGAAGTACGCGTTGACCGTCTGCGGGGTCATGAACCACTCGCCCCGGTCGACCGGCGACCCGAGCTTGGCCAGGTCGCGCTCGTGCTCGAACACCGCAGCCGCACGGACGTTGCCCACCAGGTCGTCGGCCGCGATGGTCAGCGAGGAGTAGTCCCGCCAGGTGTCGGGGTAGCCGATCTTCGGCGTGAACTTCGCCAGCTTCTCGGCGGCCCGCGCCTTGGTCTCGGCGCCCATCCAGTCCAGGGCGGCGATCCGACGTCCGTAGGCCTCGACGATGTTCGCCACCAGCTCGACCATCCGGGCCTTGGCCGACGGGGGGAAGTGCCGCTCGACGTAGAGCTGCCCCGCCGCCTCACCCAGCACCTGCTCGACGAGCGTCACCCCGCGCTTCCAGCGCTCGCGCGGCTGCGGCGTCCCGCTGAGCGTGCGGCCGTAGAAGTCGAAGCTCTCGGCCACGAGCGGCGCCGACAGGTAGGCGGCGGTGTCGTGCACCAGGTGCCACGCCAGCCAGTCGCGCCAGTCGGCGACGTCGACCTCGTGCAGCGCCGCCGCCAGGCCGGTGAGGTAGTCGGGCTCGCGCACGACCACGTCGTCCAGGGTGGACTCCGGCGCCTGCAGCCCCGCGAGCCACGCCGACCACGGCAGGCCAGGGGCCAGCTGCTGCAGGCCCTGGCGGTCGACCTTCGTGTACGTCGCCTCGGCGTCGCGGGTGCGCACGTTGTCCCAGTGGGACGCCGCCAGCCGCGTCTCCAGGGCCATCACCCGCTCGGCCGCCGAGCGCGCGGCGGTCTCGTCCTCGGCCCAGCCACCCAGCCACAGCATCGCAGCGACGTGCTCGACGTACGTCGTCCGCAGCGACTCGTGCGTCGCCTCGCGGTAGTACGACTCGTTAGGCAGGCCGAGCCCGGACTGCTCGAGGTAGGGCACGTACCGAGTCGAGTCCCGGTCGTCGGTGTTGACGAAGAGCGCGACGGCACCGCCGGACCCGTTGCGCTGCAACGCCCCCATCGTGCGCAGCAGCTCGTCGACGTCGGTCACGGCACGCACGGCGTCCAGGTCGGCGGCCAGCGGCGTGACACCGAGCTCGTCGGCGCGAGCCTCGTCCACGAAGCTGGTGAACAGGTCGCCGACCTTGCGCGCGGTGCTGCCCGCGGCGCCGTCACCGGCAGCTGCCTCCTCGATGATGCGCCGCAGGTGGGTCTCGGCCGCCTCGGCGAGGACGACGAACGTCCCGTACCGCGCGCGGTCCGGCGGGATCTGCGTGCGCGCGAGCCAGCCACCGTTCATGTGCCCGAACAGGTCGTCGGCGGCGCGCACGGCCGGGTCGATGTCCTCGACGCTGATGCCGGAGGTCGGGGCCGATGTCGACGAGGGCGTCTGGGTGGGGGTCTGCATCCTTCGAACACTATCTGCCGACCGATCCGCGCACGCGTCGTGCGACGTACAGTCGCTGCCATGAACCACCCCAGCGGGGCGGGCGAGTCCGACGAAACGCGTCGCATCCTCGTCGTCGAGGACGAGCCGACGATCGCCCACGCGGTCGCCAGCCGCCTGCGCGCCGAGGGGTACGTCGTCGACCTGGCCGGCGACGGGCCGACCGCCGTGGCCAAGGCAATCGGTGACCGCCCCGACCTGATCGTGCTGGACGTGATGCTGCCGGGCTTCGACGGGCTGGAGGTCTGCCGGCGGGTGCAGGCCGCCCGCCCGGTACCGGTGCTCATGCTCACGGCGCGCGACGACGAGACCGACCTGCTCGTCGGGCTCGGTGTCGGAGCGGACGACTACAT
>JACMOY010000455.1 GCA_014377795.1 Actinomycetota bacterium
CCAGTGCGACGGTCACGATCAGTAACTTTGTTGCCGGTCAGGATGTACTGGGCTTGACGCTGAATCCCGGAACCATGGGCAACATCGCCATTGCCAGCAATACAGCTGGGGTACTGACCTTGACCTCGGCTGGCAATACCGCCACGCTGCTGCGGTACTCGCGCTACCCGGTGCCGCATGCCCTGCTGGTCGACGTCGCCGACACGATGGACCGCTACGGCCGGCTCAGCCTGGTCAAGCACCCCGTCCACGGGCTGGTGCTGCACGCGAGCGACGTGCCGGTGCTCGAGGAGGTGCTGCGCAGCAAGAAGGTCCAGCCGCTGGTGGGCGCGCGCCTGGACACCGAGACCGTGCTGGTGCACCCGAGCGAGCGCGGCCACCTCAAGCAGGTGCTGCTCAAGCTGGGCTGGCCGGCCGAGGACCTCGCCGGCTACGTCAACGGCGAGGCGCACCCGATCAGCCTCGACCAGAGTCAGTGGCAGCTGCGGCCCTACCAGTCCGAGGCCGTCGACGGCTTCTGGCACGGCGGCTCGGGCGTGGTCGTGCTGCCCTGCGGTGCGGGCAAGACCCTGGTCGGGGCAGCGGCGATGGCCAAGGCCAGCGCAACCACCCTGATCCTGGTGACCAACACCGTCTCGGCCCGGCAGTGGCGAGACGAGCTGATCAAGCGCACCTCGCTCACCGCCGAGGAGATCGGCGAGTACTCCGGCGCTCGCAAGCAGATCCGCCCGGTCACCATCGCCACCTACCAGGTGCTGACGCTCAAGCGGAAGGGCGCCTACCCGCACCTCGAGCTGCTCGACGCCCGCGACTGGGGCCTGATCGTGTACGACGAGGTGCACCTGCTGCCCGCGCCGATCTTCCGGATGACCGCCGACCTGCAGGCCCGGCGCCGGCTCGGACTGACCGCCACCCTCGTGCGCGAGGACGGCCGCGAGGGCGACGTCTTCAGCCTGATCGGCCCCAAGCGGTACGACGCACCCTGGAAGGACATCGAGGCGCAGGGCTACATCGCCCCCGCCGACTGCGTCGAGGTGCGGGTGACCCTGCCCGAGAGCGAGCGGCTCGTGTACGCGGTGGCCGAGCCCGACGTCCGGTACCGCCTGGCCGCGTCCAGCAGCGTCAAGACCGCCGTCGTGCGCAAGCTCGTCGAGCAGCACCGCGGTGAGCCGACCCTGGTGATCGGGCAGTACATCGACCAGCTCGACGACCTGTCCGAGCAGCTGGACGCGCCGGTGATCAAGGGCGACACGACCGTCACCGAGCGCCAGCGCCTGTTCGAGGCGTTCCGCACCGGCGAGATCGGGCTGCTGGTCGTGAGCAAGGTCGCGAACTTCTCGATCGACCTGCCCGAGGCGAGCATCGCGATCCAGGTGTCGGGCAGCTTCGGCTCGCGCCAGGAGGAGGCCCAGCGCCTCGGCCGGGTGCTGCGTCCCAAGGGTGACCACCGCGCGGCCCGCTTCTACACCGTCGTCGCCCGCGACACGGTCGACGCCGACTTCGCCGCGCACCGTCAGCGGTTCCTTGCCGAGCAGGGGTACGCGTACCGGATCGTCGACGCCGCCGACGTCCTCGCCGGCCCCCAGCCCGACCCCACCACCTGAGGTCTCACCGCCTGAGGTCCGTCTCTCGGACATGCTGTGGACGGCGTCATCGGCAGTGACGCCGGGTCCGGGATCATGGTGCCGTGAGCAGCGTCTGGTCCCGGCCGCCAGCCACCCACCCCGGGGAGCTGGTGCGTCGTGCCCGTGAGGACGCCCTCGTCACCCAGCGGCAGCTCGCCGTCAGGGTCGGGCTCAGCCAGTCGGCGCTCTCGCGGATCGAGACCGGTGTCCGCAACCTGGACTGGGCCACGCTCGTGCGCCTCCTCGACCAGTTCGGGGTGCAACCGGTGCTGGCCACGCAGAGCCGGGACGCCGATCTCGACCTGGCCCTGTCGCGGGAAGCGCTTCGACCGCCCTTGGACTGGTTCGACGACCTCGCCGACGGCGCCATGCTGCTGCAGATGCTGCACGATCTCTCGCTCACCGTGGACGGCGCCTTCGCGGCGCGGATGCTGGGCCTGCCGGTGCCGGTGATCGGCCGGATCGACGTGCTGATCGATCCCGTGTCCAGGGCCTTGCCCCGGGTGAACACCTGGCTTGGGTCCCGCTTCTCCAGCGTGCAGCAGGGCGAGGACGAGCGCACCTACCGGGCGCGTCTGGGCGCCCTCACGCTGGTCCTGCACCTCGTTTCGCAGCCGGCTCCCGCGGTCCGCGTGCTGGCTCCGAACCACTACGGCCAGCCCGTCCTGCCGGCCGGGACCACGATCGCCGTCACGCCGGTGCCTCTGCTGCTGCTGAGCGGTGACGACCGGCGCCTGGTCGATCGAGCCTTGCACGGGCGCGACCTGCCTGACGCGAGGTGAGCGCAGCGGGGGCGGCGAAACGGGGTGATGCATGCGCCCCGGCGCATGCGGATGCGCCCACGGGCATGCCGCGCCCCACGTCGCCCCTCCGGATGCGGCGCGCACCACCGATGGGTCAGCAGCGGCGCAGGCGCAGCCGCACCCCCACGGGGCGGTCGTCCGGGCCAGGCTCGGCTCGGACGTAGTGCCACTGGCTGCCGTCGGCGCGCACGGTGCTGTGCGAGAACGACCCGTCGGCGAAACGGTACGCAGCGGAGTGTGCGGATCGCCCGCCACCGCGCGCGCACGCCTCGGCGAAGGTGAGGACGGCCACGCCGGCCGGGAGCGCGGAGCCCGGTCGGGTCGTGGCGTTCGCAGGCAGCGGCGCGGTGTCGTAGATCGCGACAGCGACCTCGTCGTCGAGCGCCAGGAGCACCGCACCGACCTGGGGCGGCACGTCGAGGTCGTCGTCGTCGATCTGCCGGGTCATGGCGTACACCCCGCTGTCCACTGCCCCCACCCGGAACAGACCGCGCACCAGCCTCGTGCCGTCTGCCGCGACGTCGTTGAGGGGGACCCACTGCCGCGCCTGCATCACCACGTCCAGGAAGGCGCTCATGGGCGGCCAAGGTACCGGCTGCAGGATCGGCCCGGACGTCGACGTCGGCCTGGGCTCAGCCCCGGAAACGTCCAGCGGACTCCCAGGAATGGGAGGCAGGATGGCCTGCAGGAGGTGGTCGAGTGACCCGGCCCACGACGTCCGAGGCCAAGCTGCTGGTGGTCGAGGACGAGCCCAACATCCGCGAGCTGCTGTCGACCTCGCTGCGCTTCGCCGGCTTCGAGGTGCACACCGCCGCTGACGGCGCGACCGCGCTGAAGCTGGCCGAGAGCGAGCGACCCGACCTGCTCGTGCTGGACGTGATGCTGCCCGACATGGACGGTTTCGCCGTCACCCGACGCCTGCGCGACCAGGGCCGGCAGATGCCGGTGCTGTTCCTCACCGCCCGCGACGGCACCGACGACAAGGTCATGGGCCTGACGGTCGGTGGCGACGACTACGTCACCAAGCCGTTCAGCCTCGAGGAGGTCATCGCCCGGATCCGCGCGGTCCTGCGGCGCACCGCGGGCTTCACCGGCGAGGACGTCGGCCGGCTGGCGTTCGCCGACCTCGACCTGGACGAGGACTCGCACGAGGTGCGTCGCGGCGGCCGCGTGGTCGACCTGTCGCCCACCGAGTTCAAGCTGCTGCGCTACCTGATGCTGAACCCCAACCGCGTGCTGTCCAAGTCCCAGATCCTGGACCACGTGTGGGACTACGACTTCCGCGGCGAGTCCGGCATCGTCGAGTCCTACATCTCCTACCTGCGGCGCAAGGTGGACGCCGACGCCGCGGTGCCGCTGATCCACACCCGACGCGGGGTCGGGTACGTGCTGCGCCTGCCGCCCGAGCAGGGCTGAGTGGGCTCCCTGCTGACCCGCGCCCGCGACCGGGCGTCCGCGACGCCGCTGCGGCTGCGGCTGGTCGCGATCCTGCTGGGGCTGGCGCTGGTGGCCCTGGCCGTGACCGGCGCGGTCGCGGTCGCGCTGCTCGGCGGCCAGCTGGTCGACAAGGTCGACGCCCAGGTGACCGCCGTCGCCCGCGGCTACGCCGGGCTGGACTCCCCCGACGACCTCGGCGGCGGCCCCCAGCGCGGGCTGCCCAGCGCCCAGTACGGCGTGGTGCTGCACGACACCGGCCAGCAGCTGCAGATCGGGCGCCGGCTCGGCCGCGGGCCCGGGCCGGACCTGGCCGGGCTGACCCCCGCGTCGGTGGCGGCGCACGGCGGCGTCCCGTCCACCGTCCCCGCCACCGGCGGTGATGCCCGCTGGCGCCTGGTCGCCCTGCGCGTCGCGGGCACGCAGTACGGCGACGTCACGCTGGTCGTCGGGCAGAGCCTGGCCGACGTCGACGACACGGTGGCCCGGATGGGTGTGGTCCTCACCCTGGTCGGGCTGGGGGTGCTGTTGGCGCTGGGTGTGCTCGGCTGGCTGGCCGTCCGGCGGGCCTTTCGCCCCCTCACCGAGGTCGAGGAGGTCGCCCAGGCGATCGCCGACGGCGACCTGTCGCGGCGGGTGCCGCCGAGGCCCGGCTCGACCGAGGTCGGCCGCCTCTCTGCGTCCCTGAACGCGATGCTCAGCCAGATCGAGCAGGCGTTCGCGGTGCGCGAGGCCTCGCAGGAGCGGATGCGCCGGTTCGTCTCCGACGCCAGCCACGAGCTGCGGACGCCGCTCGCGACGGTGCGCGGGTACGCCGAGCTGTACCGCCAGGGCGCGGTCACCCAGCCGCAGGACGTCGCTGGCGCCATGCGCCGGATCGAGGACGAGGCGACCCGGATGGGCGTGCTGGTCGAGGACCTGCTGACGCTGGCCCGGCTGGACGAGCAGCGGCCCGAGCGGCGCTGCCCGGTCGACCTGACCGTCCTTGCCGCGGACGCCGTCCAGGACGCCCGGGCCCTGGACCCCGGCCGGGACGTCACCCTGACCGGGCTCGACGGACCGGTCGGCGCCAGCGTGGTCGAGGGCGACGAGTCCAAGCTGCGTCAGGTGGTCACCAACCTGGTGGTCAACGCGCTGCGGCACACCCCGGGCGGCACCCGGATCGAGCTGCTGGTCGGCGTCGAGGGCGACAGCGGGGTGCTCGAGGTGCGTGACCACGGGCCGGGCATCGCCGCCGGGCACGTCCGCCAGGTGTTCGACCGCTTCTTTCGCGCCGACGCCTCGCGACAGCGTTCGCACGGCGGCGGGTCGGGGCTCGGGTTGGCGATCGTCGCGGCCATCGTGGCCGGGCACGGCGGCCAGGTCGGCGTGACGACGACGCCGGGCGGCGGGGCCACGTTCATCGTGCGGCTGCCCCTCGCGCCCTTGGCGCCCGGACTCACAGGCAACTCCCAGGCCCACTCCAGCGCCTGACCAACTCGCCGCGGTTGAGTAGACCTCAGTCGACCAGACGAGGTGGAGAGCATGTCCCAGACGACCGAGCAGTCCGCAGCCGGTACCCCGGAGCACCCCAGCGAGCCGCAGACCGCGGCCTTCGAGCCCGTGCAGTGGTTCGGCACCGAGCCCGCAACGCCGTACGGCCCGCCGCCGGCACCCCCAGCCGACTCTGCCTTCACCCGCCGCGACCGGGGCGACCGCCCCCGGCGGCGCTACCTCGACATGGCCCTGTCGGCCGTGGTCGCCGCCGTGGTGGCGGCCGGCACGACCGCGGTCGTCGTCAGCAACGACGGCGTCCAGACCACTGCCGCGACGGCTGGCGCCGCGACGAGCGCGAACAACGGCTCGGGCAACCCCGCCGCCGGGACGGGCTCGGGCCCGGTCGAGCAGACCGCCCGCGCCGGTGTGAGCTGGACGCCGGTCGCCGCGGCCGTCGAGCCCAGCGTGGTCGCCATCTCGGTGAGCTCGCAGGCCGGCGAGGCCCAGGGCTCAGGGGTGGTCCTCGACGACACCGGGCGGGTGCTGACCAACAACCACGTCGTGTCCGGCGTCGGCTCGAACGGCCAGCTGACGGTGACCCTCTCGGACGGGCGCGCCTACTCGGCCACCGTCGTGGGCACCGACCCCTCGACCGACCTCGCGGTCATCGTGATGAAGGGCGCCGACAAGCTGACCCCGGCCACCCTCGGTGACTCCGACGCGGTCAAGGTCGGCTCGCCCGTCATGGCCGTCGGCAACCCGCTGGGCCTGGCCGGCACCGTCACCACGGGCATCGTCAGCGCCCTGGACCGTCCGGTCACCACGACCAACGAGAGCGCGCAGACCCCCGCGGCCGGTGACAGCGGCACCGTCGTCACCAACGCGATCCAGACCGACGCCGCGGTCAACCCCGGCAACAGCGGCGGCGCCCTGGTCGACGACACCGGCCGGGTCATCGGCATCCCGTCCTCGATCGCCTCGCTGGGCTCGACCGGCGGCGGATCGCAGTCCGGCAGCATCGGGCTGGGCTTCTCGATCCCGATCAACGAGGCCAAGTCGATCGCCGACCAGCTGATCGCCGGCGGCACGGCCGAGCACCCCTACCTCGGGGTGGGCCTGAAGGACGGCTCGGTCAAGGACGGCACCGCCAGCCGCACCGCGGCCGTGGTCGCCACCGTCTCGGCGGGCACACCGGCCGCCGCGGCCGGCCTCGAGGTCGGCGACGCCGTCACCGGGGTCGACGGCGAGGCGGTCAACGGCTCGGAGTCGCTGGTCGCGCAGATCCGCGAGCGCAGCGTCGGTGCCAAGGTCGACCTCACCGTCGTGCGGTCCGGCAGCTCCCAGCAGATCAGCGTCACCTTGACCAAGCGCCCCGCCGCCTGACGGCGGGGCCTGCCACGCCCGGTGCGCCGCCGACCGTCACCCTCCCTGGGCGGTCGTCCGGCGCGCTGGGCGACCGGCCCGGGTGCGAGCTCCTCGTGCGACGAGGACGAGGAGCCGCCCCGGGCTTCGCTCTGTCAGCACGTCGCGGCGTCGCGTAGGGTCGATCGTCGTGCCCGACCCGACGCTGGAAGCCGAGCAGGCCCACCTGGCCCGGGCCCGCACCGAGCTGACCCGGATGCGCGAGCGCACCCTGTCGCTGCGGGTGCAGGGCGGCGACCCGGTGTCCTCGCAGTACCTCGCGGCCACCCTGTGGCGGCGGGCGGCCTCGCTGGTCGACGACCCGACGTCGACGCTGTTCTTCGGCCGCATCGACGTCGCGGCCGCCGGCGGCGACGAGCGCTGGTACGTCGGACGGCGGCACGTGGCCGACGAGGACGGCGACCCCGTGGTCATCGACTGGCGCGCCGAGGTCTCGCGCGCCTTCTACCGCGCCAGCCGCGCCACACCACTGGGGGTCCGGCTGCGCCGCCGGTTCGGCATCGACCACGGCCAGGTCACGGCGTACGAGGACGAGCACCTGAGCGACCCGGACGAGGGCGAGCAGCGCAGCCGGATCCTGGCCGGCGAGATCGAGCGGCCGCGGGTGGGCCCGATGCGCGACATCGTCGCGACCATCCAGCCCGAGCAGGACGAGATCGTGCGCGTTGACATCGGCACGACCGTGTGCGTCCAGGGCGCGCCGGGCACCGGTAAGACCGCGGTGGGTCTGCATCGCGCAGCCTGGCTGCTGTACGCCCACCGCGAGCGCCTCGCCCGCTCCGGAGTGCTCGTGGTGGGTCCGAACCGGGCGTTCCTCGAGCACGTCGGTGCGGTGCTGCCCGCGCTCGGCGAGATCGACGTCGGGCACGCCCGGATCGAGGACCTCACCGCCGCGGTCGTGGTGCGCGCCGTCGACGAGCCCGCGCTCGGGGTGCTCAAGGGTGACCCGCGGCTGGCCCAGGTGGTGCACCGGGCGGTCTGGTCGCACGTCAGCGACCCCACCGAGGCGCTGGTCGCGCCGAACGGGTCGCGTCGGTGGCGGGTGCCCGCCCACGAGGTCCATGACATCGTCGCCGAGCTGCGCGGCCGCGGCGTGCGTTACCACGCAGCCCGCGCGATGCTCAGCCAGCGGCTGGCGCACGCCGTACTGCTGCAGATGGAGGCCGCCGGCGACTGCCCGGACGACCGGGTGCAGGACGCCGTCGCCCGCTCGCGGCCGGTGCGCGCGTACGCCGACACGCTGTGGCCGGCGCTGGACCCGGCCAAGGTCGTGCTGCGGCTGTGGTCGG
>JACMOY010000456.1 GCA_014377795.1 Actinomycetota bacterium
CGGCGGTGACGACGATCGGGGTGAACCGGGTCATGTCAGGAGTCTGTCCCCGGCGTCAAGGGAGCATGACCAGATGCCCCGGTTGAGCCCGTTGCCCACCCCTGCCGAGGCCGACGTGGAGGCGTGGGTGGCCGAGCACCTGGGCCACCTGGCGCTCGAGGGTCGCGACGGCGTCCGGGCTGGTGCCATGGCGGGTGGTCAGAGCGCCGCGGACGCGGCTCTCGCCGCCCTGGACGTCACCGGGTACTCCGCGTCGCGCAGCACGGTGCGACCGGTGGCCCGCCAGGGCGCGACCCGGATGTCGCCGTACGTGCGGCACGGCCTGCTCACCCTGCCCGCGATGTGGCAGGCGGTGGCCGGGGCCGGGTCGCGGGACCGCGACCGGTACCGCGACGAGCTGCTCTGGCAGGAGTACGCCCGCCACCTGTACGCGCGGACGGGCACCCGGATGCAGCAGCCGCTGCGGCACGACCCCGCCCGGGGCCAGCAGGTCGACGTCGACCCGTGGGCCACCGACATGGCCTGCATAGCGACCACGCACGCCGAGCTGGTCGAGGACGGCTGGCTGGTCAACCAGACGCGGATGTGGATGTCGTCGCACTGGACGGTGCGGCACGGTCGCGACTGGCGCGAGGGTGAGGACGAGTTCTTCCGCCACCTGCTGGACGGGTCGCGGGCGGCCAACCGCCTGGGCTGGCAGTGGACGGTCGGCGCGGGCACCGGACGCCCCTACGGCTTCAGCCGCTGGCAGGTGCAAAAGCGCGCCCCGGGGCTGTGCACGAAGTGCCCGCTGCGCAACGCCTGCCCGATCGAGGACTGGCCGGACGCCACCGCCGGCCCCCGGGTCGAGGGCGCCGACCTGGGCGCCGGCCCGACCCCCGGCGGCCCGGCCGAGGTCGAGTCGAGCGGCGAGCCCGACACCGTCTGGCTGACCGCCGAGTCGCTCGGGGACGACGACCCCGCCCTGGCCGCTCACCCCGACCTGCCCGTCGTCTTCGTGTTCGACGAGCCGCTGCTGCGCCGGCTCCGGCTGTCGGGCAAGCGCCTGGTGTTCTTGGCCCAGTCCCTCGCCGACCTGGCCGACCGACGTCCGGTCGAGGTGCGGCTGGGCGCGGTCGCCGACGAGCTGTCCGGACGCCGGCTCGCCGGCACCTACGCCCCCGTGCCCGGGTGGCAGCGGCTGGCGCCCCGCGTCGACCTGGTGCGCACCCACCCGTGGCCGTGGCTGGTGCGGCCGACGTCGGCTCCGCTGAGCTCGTTCTCGGCCTGGCGCAAGTCGGTGCGCTGGTGAGCGGCCGGACGCCGCTGCCCACCAAGCCGTGCACCGTCTGCGGGCGCACGATCACCTGGCGCAAGAAGTGGGAGCGCAACTGGGGGTCGGTTCGCTACTGCTCGGACGCGTGCCGCCGCAGCGGCCTGTCCGACACCGACAGGGCGTTGGAGCAGACGCTGCGCGACCTGCTCGACCGGGCCAGCGCCGGCTCGACCGTGTGCCCCTCGCAGGCGGCCCGCGCCCTGTCACCGCAGGACTGGCAGCCGCTGATGCAGGCGTCCCGCTCGGCGGCGCGGCGGCTGGTGACCGCCGGGGTGGCCGAGCTCACCCAGGGCGGGGTCGTGGTCGACCCCTCGACCGCACGCGGCCCGATCCGGGTTCGCCCCGTGCGCCGCTGAGGGCGGTCCCCGTCAGGGGGCCTCGGCGCCTCGGTGCGCCTCCTGCTCGACCAGCGCCTCGAGGTCCTTGAGACGATCCATGCCTTTCATCGGCTGGGCCAGGCGGAAGTTGCCCTTGAGCGTCTCGCGGTTGCGGTGCAGGAAGGCCCAGTAGCCGGCCGTGAACGGGCACGCCTTCTCGCCCACGCGCACCTTCGGGTCGTACGCGCACGGCTTGCAGAAGTCGCTCATCCGGTCGATGTACGCCCGGCCGGGCGCGTAGGGCTTGGTGGCCATCACCCCACCGTCGGCGTACTGCGACATGCCCACGACGTTGGGCACCATCACCCAGTCGTACCCGTCGACGAAGCTGTTGTGGAACCAGGCGGTCACCTGCTGCGGGTCCCACCCGCGTTGCATCGCGAAGTTACCGAGCACCATCAGGCGCGGGATGTGGTGCGCCCAGCCGTTCACCTTGACCTCGCGCAGCACGTGCGACAGGCAGCGGGCCTGCACGGCGTCGGCGTCCAGGTCCCAGAACCACTGCGGCACAGGGTTCGTGGCGCCCAAGAAGTTGCGGTCGCGGTAGTCCTCGCCGAGGTGCCAGTACAGGTGCCACACGTAGTCCCGCCAGCCGATCACCTGCCGGACGAAGCCCTCTGCGCTCGACAGCGGGACCAGACCGTCGCGGTACGCCCGCTCGACCCGCTCGACGACCTCGACCGGGTCGAGCAGACCCAGGTTCATCGGCGCCGAGATCGTCGAGTGCGCCATCCAGGTGTCGCCGGCGAGCATGGCGTCCTCATACGGGCCGAAGGCGGCCAGCCGGTTCTCGACGAAGTCCTCCAGCACCTGCAGCGCCTCGGCCCGGGTCGCCGCGAACCGGCGCGGGCCGTCGTCGCCCACGAAGGACACGTCACCCTCTGCCTGCCAGCGGTCCAGGTCGACGCGCACCTGTGCGTCGATCTCGTCCTCCTGCGGCCACCACGGGGTCGTGACGCCGAGGGTCACCGCGTTCTTGGGCGGCGGGTTGCGGTTCTCGGCGTCGAGGTTCCAGGTGCCGCCGACCGGGTCGGCGCCGTCCATCAGCACCCCGAGGCGCGCACGAGACTGGCGGTAGAAGTCCTCGAGCAGCAGGCGCTTGCTGCCGCGACCACCCGCCCAGCGCCCGAAGTCCTCCATCGACGTGGCGAAGCCGCGGGGAGCAAGCACCTCGACGTCGGGCAGCGACTCGACCAGCCGCACCGCGCCGTACGACGTGGGCCGGCAGACGCTGAGCGGGCCGGCTCCCTGCAGCGCCTCGGCGTAGGTGTCCGCGGCGACGTACTCGCACCGCTCCCCCAGCTCGGCCGCGCGGTGCCGCATCGCCGACAGGACGAGGTGCGCCTTGGCCCGGTGGAACCGGCGGCGCGTGAAGACCTGCCGCGACTCGACCATCAGCACCCGCTGCGCCCCGTCGTCCGTGCTGTCGTCCGGACCGTCCACGAAGTGCGGGCCCAGCTGGTCACCGAACAGCCACCGGCGCGTCATGGCCACATCGTGTCGGGCCCCGCCCCGGCGCGCAGGCCGCGACCCGCTGCGCCGATGCTTGCGAGCAACTCGCCCCACCCTGGGGCGCTGCACCACGACGCCCGGTTGTCGAGCCAGGTCTGCGGCTGGCTCAGCGGGCGCGCAGCTGCACGTGCGCGGTGAGCGCGGCGTAGCCCAGGCCGGCGTACAGGGGGCCGCGTCGGCTTCGTACTGCCGCTGCCCAGGCGTCGTGAGAGCGTCGGGGACCGCGGTCGAACCGACGCCTAGAGCCCAGATGGGCACCGAACCGGTAACGATGCGATGGGATCCGCAGCTGAGCGGCCCCCGCGCCGGTCGCCGCCTGTACGGTGCGCTCGTGAGCACGCAGCCCCAACCGGACGTCGACGCGGCACGCCCGGCCATCCGGCTGCGCGGGCTGCGCAAGCGGTTCGGCACGGGGCCGCAGGCCGTCGACGCGGTCGCCGGGGTCGACCTGGACGTGCGCGACGGCGAGTTCCTGACGCTGCTCGGGCCGTCGGGGTCCGGCAAGACGACGGTGCTGCGCCTGATCGCCGGGTTCGAGCTGGCGACCGCAGGCACCATCGAGCTCGGCGGGGTCGACGTCACGCGCCGAGCGCCGTTCGAGCGGGACGTCAATACCGTCTTCCAGGACTACGCCCTGTTCCCGCACATGAGCGTGACCGACAACGTCGGGTACGGGCTGCGGGTGCGCAAGGTCGGGCGCGCCGAGCGGGCGAGCCGCACCCAGGAGGCCCTGGACGGCGTCCGGCTCGGTCACCTCGGCGACCGACGTCCGGCCCAGCTGTCCGGCGGGCAGCGCCAGCGGGTCGCGCTGGCGCGGGCGCTGGTCAACCGACCCCGGGTGCTGCTGCTCGACGAGCCGCTCGGGGCGCTGGACCTGAAGCTGCGCGAGCAGATGCAGGTCGAGCTCAAGGCGATCCAGCGGCAGGTGGGCATCACGTTCGTCTTCGTGACCCACGACCAGGAAGAGGCCCTGACGATGTCGGACCGCATCGCGGTCTTCGACGGGGGCCGGATCGAGCAGCTCGGGTCGGCCGCCGACGTGTACGAGCGGCCCGCGACCCCGTTCGTCGCCGGCTTCGTCGGCACCTCGAACCTGCTGTCCGGCGCGGCAGCCGAGCAGGTGCTCGGCCGCTCCGGCACCTGGTCGGTGCGGCCCGAGAAGATCCGGCTGGACCTGGACGACGAGCCCGCGGCAGAGGCCCACGACCGATCCGCGACCGGGGTCGTGCGCGAGGTGGTGTACGTCGGCTCGGCCACCCGCTTCGTCGTCGACCTGGACGCCGGCGCGAGCCTGGTCGCACTGCAGCAGAACGTGCAGACGTCCTCCAGCGACGTCGACGCGTACCGCGGGCGCCGCGTCCGCCTGCACTGGGACCCCCGGCACGAGGTGCAGGTCGCCGACCCGGCCACCGCACCGACCGCCCACTGAGACCGACCACCCACCGAAAGAGAAGGTCATGCTCCGCACCGCACACGTCAAGATCGCCACCGCCGCCGCCGGACTGGCGCTGCTCGCCTCAGCGTGCGGAACCACCTCGGGCGGCGGGACGACGCCGTCCGCCGGGGGCGGTCGGGCGAAACCGCCGTCGCTCAAGGCTCTCGGGTCGGTGGGCGCCGGCGAGGGCACCGTGAACATCCTGGCCTGGGCCGGCTACGCCGAGGACGGCACGACCGACAAGACCGTCGACTGGGTCACCCCCTTCGAGAAGGAGACCGGGTGCCAGGCCAAGGTGCAGGTGGCGAACACCTCCGACGAGATGTTCGAGAAGATGGGCAGCGGCACCTTCGACGTCGTGTCGGCCTCGGGTGACTCCTCGCTGCGGATGATCTACGCCGGCAAGGTCGCACCCGTGAACACCGCGCTGCTGACCAACTACGCCGACGTCCCGGCGTTCGAGAAGGACCAGAACTGGAACTCGGTCGACTCGGTCGCCTACGGCATGCCGCACGGCTGGGGCGCCCAGCTGATGGCCTACCGCACCGACAAGGTCAAGCCGGCTCCCGACTCATGGAGCGTCGTGTGGGACCCGGGCTCGCCGTACAAGGGCGCGATCACCAACTACGACTCGCCGGTCGACGGCATCGCCGCGGCCGCCGTGTACCTGATGAGCACCAAGCCCGACCTCGCGATCAAGAACCCCTACGCGCTGGACCAGAAGCAGTTCGACGCCGCGATCGCCCTGCTGCAGCAGCAGAAGCCGGCCGTCGGCACGTACTGGGCCTCGTACACCGACGCTCAGAAGGCGCTGGAGTCCGGAACCACCGTGGTGGGCTCCACCTGGCAGATCATCGTCAACCTCGCCAAGGCCGACAAGGCGCCGGTCGAGTCCGTGCTGCCCAAGGAGGGCGCGACGGGCTGGGCCGACACCTGGATGGTCGACGCCAAGAGCCCGCACCCCAACTGCGCGTACCTGTGGATGAACTGGGAGACCAAGCCCGACGTCCAGGCCCAGATCGCCGAGTGGTTCGGTGAAGCGCCGGCCAACACCAAGGCGTGCGCACTGACCACCGACAAGACCCACTGCGACACCTACCACGCGCAGGACGAGGCGTACTTCTCCAAGCTGTGGTTCTGGAGCACCCCGCAGAGCGACTGCCTGGACGGGCGCACCGACGTCAAGTGCCTGCCGTACTCGCAGTGGAGCAAGGCCTGGAGCAGCCTGCGCTCATGACCGCGCTGCCCCCGGCCGGGACGTCGGTCGCACCCGGCGTCCCGGCCGGACGACGGCTCTCCGCGTGGCTGTCCGGACGGCCCCGCGTGCGCCTGGCCGCCCTCCTGGCGCCGCCCGCGATCTGGCTGACCCTGGTCTACCTCGCCGCGCTGCTCGCCCTGCTGACGACGGCGTTCTTCTCGGTGGACGAGTTCACCAACGCCGTGACGCGCACCCTCACGCTCAGCAACGTACGCGACGTCGTGAGCGACCCGGCGTACCTGCGGGCCAGCGCGCGCACGGTGGGCGTGGCGGCAGCGGTCACCGCGCTGTGCACCGTCATCGCGATACCGATGGCGTTCTTCATGGCCAAGGTGGCGCCTGCCCGGTCGCGCGGTCTGCTGGTGGCCCTGGTGCTGACGCCGCTGTGGGCGTCCTACCTGGTGAAGGTCTACGCCTGGCAGGCGATGGTGCAGCCCGGCAGCGGCGTGATCGCCTGGGTCCTGCGGCCGCTGGGCGTCGACGGGCCCGGGTACGGCCTGATGGCGGTCGTGCTCACCCTGACCTACCTGTGGCTGCCGTACATGGTGCTCCCGGTCTACGCCGGGCTCGAGCGCCTGCCCGACTCGCTGGTCGACGCCTCGGCCGACCTGGGCGCCGGGCCGTGGCGCACCTTCCGCAACGTCGTGCTGCCCCTGGCCTACCCCTCGATCGTGGCCGGGTCGGTGTTCACGTTCTCGCTGAGCCTCGGCGACTACATCACGGTGCAGATCGTCGGCGGCAAGGCGCAGCTGCTCGCGAACATCGTGTTCGCGAACTACGCCGCGAACCTGCCCTTCGCGGCCGCCATCGCGATCATCCCGGTGCTGATCACGGTGGCCTACCTGGCCGTCGTCCGCCGCACCGGCGCCCTGGACAACCTGTGAGAACGAGGGGACGACCGTGCTGCTGAGTCGCCGAGGCCGGACCATCCTCGCCGCGGCGATGGGCCTGGGCCTGGCGTTCATCTACCTGCCGCTGCTCGTCGTGGTGGTGAACTCCTTCAACGCCAGCCAGGTCTTCGCCTGGCCGCCGCGCAGCCTGACGACCCGCTGGTGGCGCGAGGTCGCCTCCAACACCGGCGTGCGCGAGGCCGTCCTGACCTCGGTCGAGGTCGGCCTGGTGGCCACCGTCACGGCCGTGGTGCTCGGGACGCTGCTCGCGTTCGCGCTGGCCCGTTACACGTTCTTCGGCCGCCAGAGCGTGTCCGTGCTGGTGGTCCTGCCGATCGCGCTGCCGGGCATCGTCACCGCGCTCGCGCTGCGCACGGCCTTCCAGACCTTCCTGGGCGTCGAGCTGTCGATCTGGACGGTGGCCGTCTCGCACGCGACGTTCTGCATGGTCGTGGTCTACAACAACGTCATCGCTCGGCTGCGGCGCACCGGCACCACCGCCGAGGAGGCCTCGGCCGACCTGGGGGCCGACGGCTTCACGACGTTCCGCCTGGTCACCTTCCCGCTGCTGCGCGGGGCCCTGCTCGCCGGCGCCCTGCTCGCGTTCGGCCTGTCGTTCGACGAGATCGTCGTCACGCTGTCCACCGCGCCGCCGGGTGTCACCACGCTGCCGATCTGGATCTTCCAGAACCTCTCGCGCCCCAACCAGGCTCCCGTCGTCAACGTCGTTGCGGCGGTGCTGGTGCTGCTGTCGGTGGTGCCCCTCTACCTGAGCCAGCGACTGGCCGCCGACACGGTGACCGCCGGGCGGCTCTGAGACCGCCCAACCGGTTTGACAGCATCAGGGCGTGCCGGCACCCGCGAGCGACGTCCTCCTGGTCGACCTGAGCGACGACGAGCTGCGCCGGCGCGGTGGCATCAAGTGGACCCTGCCGGACGCCGACGTGCTGGCCGCCTGGGTGGCCGAGACCGACCTGGCGATCGCGCCGGTCGTCACCGCGGCGCTGCACGAGGCCGTCGAGCGCGGGGACCTCGGGTACCCCCCGCTGGACCACGCCACACCGCTGCCCGAAGCCCTGGCCGCGTACGCCCTCGACGCCCTGTGCTGGACGATCGACCCGGCCCACGTCGTCCTCGTCGGCGATGTCATGGCCGGTGTGCTCATCACGCTGAAGACGTTGTGCGGCAACGGTCCTGTCGTCGTGCCCACGCCCTCCTACCCGCCCTTCCTGGACGTCGTCCCGCTGGCCGGGCGCGAGCTGGTGACTGTCCCGCTCGATCCCGGCGCCGAGCACGCCGTCCTGGATCTCGACCAGATCGGCGCGGCGCTCTCGGTCGGGGACGCGACGCTGCTGCTGTGCAACCCGCACAACCCGTGGGGTCGCGCGTTCACCCGCGACGAGCTCGAGGGCCTGCGCGACGTCGTGGTGCGCTACGGCGCACGCGTCATCAGCGACGACATCCACGCACCCCTGGTGCTGCCCGGCGCCACGCACGTGCCGTACGCCGGCCTGCCCGGCACCGCGGGCCACGCGACCACCGTGATCTCGGCGAGCAAGGCGTGGAACGTGCCTGGCCTGAAGTGCGCACAGCTGGTGGCGGGCTCTGCCGCCGACGCCGCTGCCCTGCGCGGCATCCCGCACGTCGCCAACCACGGGCTGTCACCGCTCGGGGTCGCCGCGAACGTCGCGGCCTACCGCCACGGCCAGCCCTGGCTGGACGCCTTCGTGGGCAGACTGGACGAGAACCGCGCGCTGTTCGCCGACCTGGTCGCCGAGCACCTACCGCTGGCCCGGCACCGCCGGCTCGAGGCGACCTACCTGGCGTGGCTCGACGTCCGCGCCTACGGCGGCGACGATCCCGCTGGCGCTGCACTCGCACACGGCCGCGTCATGGTCAACGACGGACGCACCTTCGGTCCAGGGGGGCAGGGGCACGTGCGGATCAACCTGGCGACCTCTGCCGACCGGCTCGAGCGCGTCGTGACGCGCCTTGCCGCGGGACTGGCGCCCGCCGGTAGCCGCTGACGGCTAGGGGGCGAGCGAGCTCGGGTCGGCGGGGACGTCGACGGCGTGCTCCTGCAGAGCCGACAGCGGCACCACCTGCAGCACGCTCTCGTTCGTCGCGGCCAGAACCACGTGGGCCGCGGAGCCGTCCCGGTGGGCCCGCGCCCAGTTCAGGGCAGTCACGCACCAGCGGTCCCCCGGCACCAGCCCCGGGAAGCCGTACTCGGGGCGCGGCGTCGACAGGTCGTTGCCGATCCCGCGCTGGTGGTCCAGGAACTCGGCCGTCACGACCGCGCAGATGGTGTGCCGACCGAGGTCCTGCGGGCCCGAGCTGCAGCAGCCGTCGCGGAAGAAGCCGGTCATCGGCGCTGTGCCGCAGACCTCCAGCTCGCCCCCCAGGACGTTGCGTTCCGCCATGGGCCCAGCATCGCGTGCCCGGCCGCCCCTGACCAGCGCCCAGCCCATGACGTGCAGGTCCCACGATGGTGCTGGATGAGCCACTTCATGGGTCTGCCGGTGCTGGCGCCGCGGCGTCGTGAGGGTGACTGGTCAGTTGGCGTGCTCGAGCATGACCTCGAGGTGCCACTCGAGCCGTGAGGCGTCGACCCTGTCGCGACCGGGTCGGCCGCGGGGCAGTGGCCGCGGTGCTGGTGGTGCGGTGGAGTCGTACGTCGCGCCGGTCGGCGTCGTCAGGGTGACGGTGTGTGCAGCCTTGTCACTTCCGGTGGTGGTGGCTGCCCAGCCGGGGGCCGCCTTGGCCTGGTTGCACGCCTCGCAGAGTCCTTGGCCGTTGTCGGCGGTGGTCAGCCCGCCGTCGGCGTGCGCGCGGACGTGGTCGACGTGACGGACCGGCGCGTCGCACCACGGGGTGCGACACGTGCGGTCCCGCAGCCGGATGAACTCGGCCAGGGCAGGTGGGAAGCACCGCGACCGGGACTCCATCGCGACCAGCGCCCCGGTGTCCGGGGTCGCGTACAACCGACGCAGCTGCACCGCCGCGTCCAGCCCGGCGCCGGCCAGCTGACGCACCAGGCCACCGGGCACCACCCCGTACCCCTGCACCACCGCCGTGTCCTCGCTCGGACTCTGGCCGAGCAGGACCTCGTCGGAGACCACCACGTTCACCGTCACCGGAACCCGCGGCAGCCCGCTGTCGGGTTGGCCCAGGAGGCGGGTGGCCAGGGTGTCGGCCATCACCGGACCCCGACCCCGCTCATCCCCCGCGGCGCGGGCGGCGTCCGCGGCCCGAGTCAGCTCGGCGAACACCCCCACCCCCGTCGCCACCGCCAACAGCGCGGTCAGGTACGTCATGGCGTCCGGGGCCGGGCGCAACGACACCGACCGCTGCGACTGCGCCCGCCGGCAGCGCGCCACCACAGATTCCGGGTCCAGCCGGTACGCCAGCCGGCGCAGCTCACCGACCAGCTCACGCTCACCCCACCGCGCCCACACCTCCGGCGCGTCACCCAGCTCCTGGTCGACCACCGCGCGGTGCTCCAGGGACAGGCACGCCGTCTCACGGGCCACCACCGTGGCCCGCCACTCACTGATCAACCCCACCCGCAACGCAGCCAGCGTGCAGGGCAGCTCACGGGTCAGCACCCGAGCCAGACCCACCTGCCGCTCACCCCGGTGATGGGACTCCCGACGCGCCAACGCCACCTGCAACCCCACACCCTGCCCCTGCCGGTCGAGCGGCACACCGGCCGCGGCGTGGGCGGCCCGCACCGAGCTGTCAAGGGCCGCGGCCGCCGCGACTTGTGCCCCCTCGACCCGACACTTCAACGACTCGAGCTCACCCAGCAGGGCGACCAGGTCGACCTCACGCACCCCAGAGGCGTCGAGGGCGCAAAGGTCAGCGCCGAGCCGGGCGACCCGCTCGCGCAGCGCCGAGGTCACGTCTGTCATTGTTTCGTACGCGTGTTCTATTCTATCCGGTGTTGGGGGACCTGACAAGACCTCACTTCGAGACCGGCAACGACGTCGGCCACCCCCGCAGACACACCACCAGTTGCCTCGATCGAGCCGGCTCGCCATGCTCGCGGCATGCCCGCCCCCCCCACGCCGCCTGCCGCGGCCATGGACCAACCGGCCCGAGCCGAGCTCGAGGCGTTCCTGGACGAGCACCGGACGGCGCTGGACGACGCGCTGGACGGGCTGAGCGAGGAGCAGGCCCGCGTGTCGCTGGTGCCCAGCCGGACGACGCTGCTCGGCCTGGTCAAGCACGCCACCTTCGTCGAGCAGGTGTGGTTCGACGAGGCCGTCACCGGGCGGTCGCGGGCGCAGATCGCCATCCCCCGCACCGCTGACGAGTCCTTCGTCCTCACCGACCACGACACCATCGCCTCCGTCGTGCTGGCCCACCGCGAGGCGTGCGCAGCAGCCCGCCGCGCGACGTCGTCCCTGGGCCTGGACGACGTCGTCAGCGGCAACCGCCGCGGTCCGCTGGCGCTGCGCTGGATCTACCTGCACGTGCTGCGCGAGCTCGCGCAGCACTGCGGTCACGCCGACATCCTGCGCGAGCAGATCCTGCACGGGCGGTCCGCCTGACCGGGGCCCTCAGTCCGTCAGCGGCGGCAGGCCGCGGGACGTGCGGATCACGCCGACGATCTGGCCCATCAGCTCGGTCAGACCGGTGTCCTTGGGGGTGAACACCGCAGCCACCCCCAGGGCTCGCAGGGCCGCCTCATCGGCCGGCGGGATGATGCCGCCGAGCACGACCGGCACGTCGCCCGCACCCGCCGCGCGCAAGCCCTCCAGCACCGCCGGCACGACCTGCAGGTGCGAGCCGGAGAGCACCGACAACCCGACGCAGTGGACGTCCTCGGCCACGGCAGCGGCCACGATCTGCGCGGGGGTCAGCCGGATCCCCTGGTACACCACCTCGAACCCGGCGTCCCGCGCCCGCACCGCAACCTGCTCGGCGCCGTTGGAGTGCCCGTCCAGACCCGGCTTGCCCACCAGCAGCCGCAGTCGACCACCGAGCTCGTCACCGGTGCGGCGCACCAGGTCACGCACCTGCGCCAGGGCGCGGCCGGCGTCCTCGCCCAGCCCGGACGACGCCCCCACCGACCCGCTGACGCCGGTCGGTGCGCGGTACTCGCCGAACACCCCGCGCAGCGCCTGCGCCCACTCCCCCGTCGTGACGCCGGCCCGAGCGCACTCCAACGTCGCGGTCATCAGGTTTGCCTCGCTCGAGGCGTCAGACACCAGCTGTCGCAACCCTTTCGCGGCCTGCTCGCAGCGCTCGGGATCAGCATCACGCTCGTCGCGCCACTGCTTCACCGCGTCGACCGCCAGCTGCTCGACGCGCGGATCGACCAGCTGGACGGCGGCACCGAGGTCCGCGGTGAGCGGGCTCGGCTCGGTGGTCTGGAAGCGGTTCACCCCCACGACGACGTCCAGCCCGGCCTCGATCCGCTGACGCCGCAACGAGTGCGACGCCACGAGCGCCGACTTCATGTACCCGGACTCGATCGCCGCGACGGCCCCGCCGGCGTCCTGCACCCGCTGCATCTCGGCTCGCGCACCATCGGCGATCTCGGCCACCTTGGCCTCGACGACGACGCTGCCCTCGAACAGGTCGTCGTGCTCGAGCAGGTCGGACTCGAACGCCAGCACCTGCTGCATCCGCAGCGACCACTGCTGGTCCCACGGTCTGGGCAGGCCCAGCGCCTCGTTCCACGCGGGCAGCTGCACCGCGCGCGCCCGAGCGTCCTTCGACAGGGTCACCGCGAGCATCTCGAGCACGATCCGCTGGACGTTGTTCTCCGGCTGGGCCTCGGTCAGGCCCAGCGAGTTGACCTGCACGCCGTACCGGAACCGTCGCGCGGCGCCGTCCTCGATGCCGTACCGCTCGCGGGTCACCTCGTCCCAGAGCTGGGTGAAGGCGCGCACCTTGCACATCTCCTCGACGAACCGGACCCCCGCGTTGACGAAGAACGAGACCCGCGCCACGACGTCCACGAACCGCTCGGGGGGCACCTGACCGCCGGCGCGCACGGCATCCAGCACCGCGATCGCCGTCGACAAGGCGAACGCGACCTCCTGCACCGGCGTCGCCCCGGCCTCCTGCAGGTGGTAGCTGCAGATGTTGATCGGGTTCCACCGCGGCATCGCGGTGACGGTGTAGGCGATCAGGTCGGTGGTCAGCCGCAGGCTGGGCACGGGTGCGAACACGTAGGTCCCGCGCGAGAGGTACTCCTTGATGATGTCGTTCTGGGTCGTGCCGGCGAGCTCGCGGACGGCGGCAGCGGGGTCCTCGCCGGCGGCCAGCGCCTGCTCTTCGGTGACCACCTGGTACAGCGCGAGCAGCCACATCGCGGTGGCGTTGATGGTCATCGAGGTGTTCATCTGCTCAAGCGGGATCTGGTCGAACAGCGTCCGCACGTCACCGACGTGGGCGACCGGCACCCCGACCTTGCCGACCTCACCCCGGGCCAGCTCGTGGTCGGGGTCGTAGCCGGTCTGGGTGGGCAGGTCGAACGCGACGGACAGACCGGTCTGGCCCTTGCCCAGGTTCGCGCGGAACAGGGCGTTGGACGCCGTCGCGCTGGAGTGCCCGGCGTACGTGCGCATCACCCAGGGGTGGTCGCGGGGCCTTGGCGGTGGGGGCACGGTGGACCTCCTCGTCCTGCACCGCAACCTACCCGCGGCTCACCCCGGCGCGGCAGCCCCGCGAACCGTGACCGTCGTCACCCCCACGCCGGCACTTGCTGCACTACTTGCCGCCCGTCTCGCAGAGGTGGTGGCAGGTTGTGGAGCAAGTGCCGGGGGTTTGGTGGGTGAGGCGGGCGCGGGGGGGGCGGCCGTGCCGAGCCGGGTGGACCCGATCCCCTC
>JACMOY010000457.1 GCA_014377795.1 Actinomycetota bacterium
ACGCAGTTCGGCGCCATGGCGGCCGGCCACACGCGCAGGCCCTGGCCCATCAGCGCGAGCACGAGGTCAGGCAGCACCGTGGGGTCGACCAGAACGGTCGCCACGTTCTCGTGCCGCAGACGCCTCACCCTCAGCACGCTACCCAGCGACCGCGCAGGCGTCACCTCCGACCGCGGACGGCGGGAGTACGGTGCGGCCATGAGCGATCTGGACGTCCCCGTCGGCGACCGGGTGCTGAGCGTGCGCGACGTCGGGGAGCACGACGCGCCCATGGTCCTGCACTTCCACGGGACGCCGAGCTCGCGACTCGAGCTGTCCGGCCTGGACGACGTGGTGCGCCGCTGCGGGGTCCGCCTCGTGACGTTCGACCGGCCCGGGTACGGCCGGTCGACCCCGGCGCCGTACGGGGTCGAGGAGGTCACCGATGACGCCCTGGCGGTGGCCGACGCCCTCGGTGTGGGTCGCTTCGCCGTCTGCGGGCAGTCCGGTGGTGGTCCGTTCGCACTGGCGTGCGGGGCCTTGGCGCCCGACCGCGCCACGGCGGTCGGGGTGGCCAGCGGTGCCGGACCCTTCCAGCTGGTGCCCGGTGCGGTCCAGGCGCTCGACGAGACCGACACCGCTGCGCTGGCCCACCTGCCGGGTGACCGCGCGGCCGCCGTCGCGACGCTCGAGACGGGCTGCGAGCCGATCAGGGCCCTGCTCGCCGGCGATGACGAAGCGGTGGCTGACGCCTTCGGGTCGCTCATGTCTTCGCGCGACCTGCAGGTGCTGGCACATCCCGCGCTGCGCGCGTCGTTCGTCGCCAGTACCCGCGAGTCGCTGCGACAGGGCACATCCGGCTACGCCTACGACAATCTGGCCTGGCTGCCTGACTGGACGTTCGACCTCGCCGACGTCCACTGCCCGGTGCACCTCTGGTACGGCACCGACGACCGCTTCGCCCCGCTGGCGCACGGTCGGTACCTGGCCGACCACCTGCCCGCCGCCCACCTGACGGTCCGCGAGGGCTACGGCCACCTGGGCATCATGGAGCACCTGGACGACGTGCTGTCCACCCTGACCGGCGCCGGCGCTCGCTAGGGTCCCTGCATGCAGATGAAGCTCGAGCTCGTCCCGTTGCCCGTCACCGACGTCGAGCGGAGCCTGGCGTTCTACCGCGACCAGGTGGGCTTCACGCTCGACCACGACATCGAGCCCGGTAACGGCATGCGCATCATCCAGCTGACGCCGCCGGGCTCCGCCTGCTCGATCGTGTTCGGTGTCGGTCTCGGCGACCCGTCCGTCGCGGCGGGGTCGGTCCGCGGGGTCCACCTGGTGGTGGACGACGTCGCCGCCGCACGCTCCGATCTCACCGACCGCGGGGTGCAGGTCAGCGACGTCCAAGCCATGGGCAGGGTGAAGTACGCCTACTTCGCCGACCCCGACGGCAACTCGTGGGCGCTGCAGGAGATCGGCGTCCGCACCCCGTAGCCGGCACCCGCCCCGAGTTCCGCACCTTCGCCACACGGTGCGGTGCGTCAGTCGTCCACCCCGCGCGCGGCAAGTGCCTCACCGAGCCGGTCGGCGTGCCGCAGCGTGCGGACGACGAGCGGAACCAGCAGGGCGCGGGGGCTGCGCTCCAGGCCGCGGGCTCGGCGGGCGTCGCGCACCTCGTCCAGGGTCGAGGCGAGAACCGGCACAGCGCGGATCGTCAGCGCGAGCACCAGGGCGATGCGCTCGGGGTCGACGCCGAACCGGCGCAGCGGCGTGGTCAGGTGCTCGATGACGTCCAGGACCGCGGTGACGCGGGTCGTGAGCGTGACCACGGCGGCGGCGGTCACCGTCACGAGCAGAGTGCCGACGCTGACCACCACGGCCCGCCAACCGCCCGCCCACAGCTGCAGGGGCACCAGCGCCAGCACGAACCACCGCAGTGGTCGCAGCTGCTGCCACATCAGCGCCGGCGGCAGGACGGCCACGGCGCTGGCACCGACGACGACGGCCGCACCGACCGCGACGGCCAACGGTGTACGGACGAGCACCAGGGCCGTCGTCCCGACCAGCAGCATCAACAGCTTGAGCCCGGCGCCCGCGCGGTGGATCGGCGTGCTGCCGGGCCGGTAGAGGCCGATCATGCCCGCATCAACCGCAGGTACGCCGGCACCGCCGTGGCGGCGGGCCCGTCGTGCACGACGGCGCCCTCGTCGATGACGGGCACCCGCTCGTAGTCCGCCACCAGGTCCAGGTGGTGCGTGACGAGCACCACCTGCTGCGGCAGGTCGGCGAGCAGCTGCGCCACCCGACGGCTGTTGCGCAGGTCGAGCAGCGTGGTGGGCTCGTCGCAGACCAGCACCTTCGGCTCGGTGACGAGCACCGACGCCAGTGCGAGCAGCTGCTTCTGGCCGCCGGACAGCAGGTGGGCCGGGTGGTCGGCGTGGCCGTCGAGGCCGAACCGGGTGAGGACGTCGGCGACTCGCTCATCGCGATCGTGTCGGCTGATCCCGCTGCGCCGCAACGAGGACGCGACGTCCTCACCGACGGTGGGCATGACGATCTGCGCGTCCGGGTCGGTGAAGACGAACCCCACCTCGCGGCGTACGGCGGCGCCGTCGGTGCGCGTGTCGTGCCCGTTGACCCGAACCCGGCCCTGGCTGGGGACGACCAGACCGTTCAGGGTGCGCGCGAGCGTCGACTTGCCCGAGCCGTTGGCGCCGATGACGGCGACGCGCCGATCGGTCAGGGTCAGGGTCACGTCGCGCAGGACGGTGCGGTCGCCGTACCGGTGGGTGACGCCGTCCAGCTCGATCACCCGACCCGCTCCACGAGCATGGCCACGCCCTGGCCACCACCGACGGCGCACGTCGCCACACCCCAGCGTGGCCCGTCGCCCCGCACCAGCTGCGAGAACAGGCGCACGACGAGCAGCGCCCCGCTCGCACCCCAGGGGTGGCCGAGGGCGATGGCACCGCCCTCGGCGCAGACGACCTCGCCCGTCGCGTCGACCCCGAGCTCGTCGGTGCACGCGAGCACCTGTGCCGCAAAGGCTTCGGTGATCTCGAAGGCCCCCACGTCGGCGATGCCGAGGCCGGCCGCGTCGAGCACCGCCCGCACCGCAGGCACCGGACCCCGGCCGGGCAGCCGCGGGTCGACACCGGCGCTGGCGTACGCGCGGATCGCCAGGCCCGGTAGGCCGAGGCGACGTCGGGTCGCCTCGTCGACGACTGCGACCGCTGCGGCCCCGTCGTTGACCCCGCAGGAGTTGCCCACGGTGACCGTGCCGCCGTCGGCGAACGCCGGTCGGAAGCGCGCCAGCTGGTCGAGGCGCAGACCCCGCCGCGGACGCTCGTCCCGATCGACCTCGCCCAGCGGCACCAGCTCGGCGTCGAACCCGCCCCGGTCGGCCGTGCGCACCGCCAGGTGGTGCGATCGCAGGGCGTACGCGTCCTGCCGTTCCCGGCTGACACCCGCGGCCGCGGCGAGCGCCTCAGCGGCCGGCCCCATGTCGGGGTCGCCGAAGGCCGGGGGAGCGAAGGGCGCGCGGGAGTACGGACGGCGGCTCCCGTCCGGTTGCAGCGCGTGTCGCAGCGGCGCGGTGCTCGCGCTCTCGACCCCGCCCGCGATGATCAAGGTCGCCCCCAGCGCAACCCGTTGCGCCGCAACGGCGAGGGCCTCCAGGCCGCTACCGCACTGGCGGTCGACCGTGAGGGCAGGGACGTCGATGCCGAGGCCGGCGGCCAGTGACGCGACCCGTGCGGGGTCACCACCAGGGCCGGTGCAGTTGCCGAGCACGACCTCGTCGACCGGCTCACCCACGTCGTCCGCGATGGCGCGCAGCACCGGGGCCGCGAGGGCGGTGACGTCCACCCCGGACAGCGAGCCCCCCATGCGGCCCACCGGCGTCCGGCGTGCCGCGACGACGACGGGCGTTCGGCTGTCGAGAGGATCGAGGGTGAGCAGCGCGACGGGTCGGGGCATGACGCGCTCAGCGTAGAGGGGGCAGCAGGGCTGCTTGGGCCTCGACCTGGCAGCGAGACACCGTGCCGGCCGAGGTGAGCGGGAGCCGGTCGGCCGAGAGCCACCGCCGTGGCCGCGCTGCTGCGGGTAACCCGCGAACGGCGTCCACAACCGCGGAGCGGACCGGTCGGTCGCTGACGACGACGGCGGCGACGTACCTGCCGAGCACGGGATGGGGCAGCCCGACGACCAGCACCGCGACGACCCCCGGGACGTCGGCGATGACCGCCTCGACCTCCTCGACGACGACGGTGTGGCCGCCGGTGACGACGGCCGCGTCGCCGCGGCCGGTCACCACCCAGCCGTCGCCCTCGAGTCGGCCGAGGTCACCGACCCCGGCCCAGTCACCGTCACGCACCAACGGGCCCGAATCGTCGGGTGCAAGGTAACCGTTGCAGCAGTATGGGGAGCGCACCCAAACCTGGCCGTCACGCAGTCGCACCCGCGCGCCGGGGAAGTCCTGGAACGGGCCAGGGGAGTCGC
>JACMOY010000458.1 GCA_014377795.1 Actinomycetota bacterium
AACCAGAGCCTCATAGCCCCCGACGCACGCAGCCACCACAGTCCCGGCGGCCGCGACGAGGCCCACCGCCTGCCGACCGAGCGGGTCGTCACCGTCACCGAGGTCGTCGAGCCCGATCAGCCGCACGCCCGGCAGTGCGGCCACCAGTGGCTCGACGGTGCGCGGCAGCGAGAGGTCGACCAGGGTGAGGGCCCGGCCCAGCACCCGCTCCCCCGCCGACGTCTGGACGTCTTGCAGGCACACCAGGTCGGCGCTGGCGGACGTCGCGCAGATCACCAGGTCGGCCTCGGCCAGAACCGCCACCAGGTCCGCGAGGTCACGCACCCGCGTCGCCGGCACGAGCCGCGCGGCGCGCTCGCGGTCGCGGGCGACGACCGTCGCGCGCAGGCCGGTAGCGGCGAGCCGGTCGACGGCGGCGGCCGCCATCCGGCCCGCACCCACCACAGCGACCACCGGGGTGGTGCCCGGTGCGAGGGTCGCGAGTCCGACGTCGACGGCGCGGCAGGCCAGTGACCTGCCCTGCCCTCCGAGCGACGTGCGCTCGCGGACGTCGCGACCGCAGCGCAGCGCGCTGCTGAACAGCCGGGTCAGCACCGGCCCGGCTGCTGCCAGATCGTTTGCCTCGGCCAGCGCCGCGCGCACCTGCCCGTGGATCTCGGGCTCGCCCAGGACGCGCGAACGCAGCCCGCCCGCCACGGCGAACAGGTGCCGCGGCACCTGGTCACCGACCCGCCCCTGCGCCACCCCGGCGAGGTCGGCAGGGGCGACGCCGCAGTGCCCGGCGAGCACCTGCACGAGCACTTCGTGCGCGAACGTCCCGGCGACGTACAGCTCGGTGCGGCTGCACGTCGACAGGACGACCGCCTCGGTGCACCCGGCGTCCAGCAGGGCCGTGAGCAGCGGGTGGCACCCCCCGGGCCGGACGGCGGCCCGCTCGAGCAGCGCCAGGGGGGCGCTCTCGTGCGAGAGGCCCAGCATCTGCAGCGGCATGAGCCCTCCCGTCAAACGTCCGGACCGGACGGCGCGGCCCGTCGTCGTCACGCAAGGGAACAGGGGCAGCGCAACACCAGCGTCAAACGGCCGACGCGACGCCGCGACCGGGTCCCGGCAGACTGGGCGAATGATCTCCGTCGAGCTCGCGAGGGCCCTGCGCGTGGCCGGCCTGGACTGGACGCCGGCCCCGGGCGACCGCTTCGTCGTCCCCGACCGCGACATGGACCAGGACGTGTTCGTCATCAGCGACATGGCGATCGACGTGCACCACTTCCGCTCAGGCACCGTCATCGGCTTCAACGGCACCACCGAGTGGGCGTTGGACAGCATCGAGCAGGGGGCCGTCGTGTGGCTGCCGCGCGAGAGCCAGCTGCGCGACCTGCTCGGCGAGGGCTTCGTGCGGCTCGAGCGGTCGCTCGACGGGTACGCCGTCGTCGCGGCGAAGGACGAGGTGCTGGTGCGTCACCACGACACCGACGTCGAGCAGGCGTACGCTCGCGCCGTGCTGGCCCAACTGCGCTGACCGGTCAGACCCTTACTGCCCCATGGCGTGCACGCCGCCGTCGACGTGCACGATCTCACCGGTGGTGGCCGGGAACCAGTCCGACATCAGGGCCACGCACGCGCGGGCGGCGGGCTCGGCGTCCCTGACGTCCCAGCCCAGGGGCGCCCGGGTGTCCCACACCTGCTCGAACGCCTCGAAGCCCGGGATGCTCTTGGCGGCGGTGGTGCGCACCGGCCCGGCCGCGACCAGGTTGCAGCGGATGCCCTTCGGCCCCAGCTCGCGCGCGCAGTACCGCGACGTCGACTCGAACGCGGCCTTGGCGACGCCCATCCAGTCATAGACCGGCCAGGCGAACTTCGCGTCGAAGGTCAGACCCACGACGCTGCTGCCCGATGCCATCAGCGGCAGTGCTGCGACCGCCAATGCTTTGAGCGAGTAGGCCGATACGTGCACCGCGGTCGCCACGTCCTCCCACGGCGCCGTCATGAAGTCGAACGCGCCCTTGGGGGCGAAGCCGATCGAGTGCAGCACTCCGTCCAGACCGTCGACGTGCTCGACCAGCCGCTCGGCCAGGGTGTCGAGGTGCTCGGTGTCCTGCACGTCGAGCTCGATGACCGGGGCCGGCTGCGGCAGCCGCTTGGCGATCGTCTGGGTGATCTTCATGGTGCGCCCGAACGATGTCAGCACCACCTGTGCGCCCTCGTCCTGCGCCAGCCGCGCGACGTGGAACGCGATGGACGAGTCCATCAGCACGCCGGTCACCAGCAGCCGCTTGCCCTCGAGCAGACCCATGTCAGTGCCCCATCCCTAGTCCACCGTCCACCGGGACGACCGCCCCGCTGATGTACGCCGCCTCGTCGCTGGCCATGAACCGCACGACGCCGGCGACCTCCGCCGCGCTGGCGAAGCGCCCGGCCGGGATGGCGTCGCGGTACGCCGCCTGCTGCGCCTCGGGCAGCGCCGCGGTCATGTCGGTCTCGACGAACCCCGGCGCCACGACGTTCGCGGTGACGCCCCGGCCGCCGAGCTCGCGGGTGATGGAGCGCGCGAGACCCACCAGGCCCGCCTTGCTGGACGCGTAGTTGGCCTGGCCCGGCGAGCCGTAGAGCCCGACGACGCTCGAGATCAGGACGATTCGCCCACGCCGCAACCGCATCATGCCCTTGCTGGCGCGGCGTGCGCAGCGGAAGGCGCCGGTGAGGTTGGTGTCGAGGACGTCGGTGAAGTCCTCGTCGCTCATCCGCATCAGCAGGGTGTCCCTGGTGATGCCCGCGTTCGCCACGAGCACCTCGACCGGCCCGTGCTGGGCCTCGACCTCGGTGAACGCCGCGTCGACCGAAGCGGTGTCGGTGACGTCGCAGCGGACGGCGATCGCGCCGTCCAGCCCGCCCGGCAGCTCACCCGAGCGGCTGGTGATCGCCACCTTGTCGCCGGCCGCCAGGAACGCCGCGGCGATCGCCAGGCCGATCCCCCGGTTGCCGCCGGTGACCAGCACGCTGCGTGCGCCCTGTGGCGCCCCGTCACTCATGCGCGAGACGCTATCGGCTCGGGACTCGGACCCCAACGCGGACGCGCGGCGACTACGGTCGAGCGATGCGTGCGATCCAGATCACCGAGTTCGGCGGGCCCGAGGTGCTGCGGCCCGCGCAGGTTCCAGACCCGGTGGCCACCGGCGGGCTGGTGCCCATCGACGTCGACTCGGCGGGGCTGAACTACGCCGACACCCACCAGGTCGAGAACTCCTACCTCGCCGCGCAGCAGCTGCCGCTGATCCCGGGCGCCGAGGTCGTCGGGCGCACGCCGGACGGCCGACGCGTCGTCGCGCTGCTCGCCGGCGGCGGCGGGTACGCCGAGAAGGCCCTGGCGCACCCCAGCGTGGTGTTCGACCTGCCCGACGACGTGGACGACGCCACCGGGCTCGCCCTGGTGCTGCAGGGCACCACCGCGTGGCACCTGCTGCGCACCTGCGCCCACCTGGCGCCGGGCGAGAGCGTCGTCGTGCACGCCGCCGCAGGCGGGGTGGGCACCCTCGCCGTGCAGCTGGCCCGCCAGTGGGGTGCCGGCCGGGTGATCGCGACGGCCTCCTCCCCCGCCAAGCGCGACCTGGCGCTGTCGCTGGGCGCGCACGAGGCGGTCGACGTGTCGACCGCCTCGACCGCGGACGAGGTGCGCGACCTGCTCGTCGAGGCCAACGAGGGCCGTCAGGTCGACGTCGTCCTGGAGATGACCGGGGGTGTGGTCACCGACGGGTCGCTCGCGGCGCTCGCGCCGTTCGGGCGCCTGTGTCTGTTCGGCATGGCGTCGCGCACCCCACCCGCACCGGTCGACGCCGGTGCCCTGATGGCCACGTCGCGCGCGGTGATCGGCTTCTGGCTGGTGCACACGCTGCGCCGTCCCGGGGGCCTGCGGCCGGCGATGGACGAGCTGCTCTCGCTGGCGGGCTCCGGTGCGCTGCGCGGCGTCGATGGCGGTCACTTCCCGCTGGAGGCAGCTGCCGACGCGCACCGCGCCCTGCGCTCGCGTGGCACCACCGGCAAGCTGGTGCCCGACGTCCGGCGCCGCGGGTGACGCGCGAGGTCGACGCCGACTTCACCGCCCTGCCCCTGGCGGCACTGGCGGACGCGGCGCTGCAGCGGGCGCGTGACCTCGGCGCCGAGCACGCCGACCTGCGGGTCGAGCGCGTCCGGCGCAGCGACCTGCGGCTGCGTGATGGGCAGCTGTCGGGCGCCGGGGACGGCACCGACACCGGGCTCGCCGTCCGCGTCGTGCTGGACGGCACCTGGGGGTTCTGCGCCGCGTCCGACCTGACCACGGCGTCCGCCGTCACCGCGGCCGAGCAGGCGGTGGCCATGGCGCGGGTGTCGCAGCCGCTGTCGACCGAGCGGGTGGAGCTCGCCACCGAGCCCGCGCACACCGGGCAGTGGGTCTCGTCGTACGCGATCGACCCGTTCGACGTACCTGTCGCCGACCAGCAGGCGCTGCTCGAGGACTGGTCGCGGCGGCTGATCGCCGACGGCGTCGACCACGTCGACGCCGAGGTCGACGCGGTCAAGGAGCAGAAGCTGTACGCCGACCTGGCCGGCACCTTCACCGTCCAGCAGCGCGTCCGGGTGCAGCCGGCGGTGACCGTTGTGGTCAGCAGCAGCGAGGGCATCGAGACGATGCGCAGTCTCGCGCCACCGGTGGGCCGCGGCTGGGAGTACCTCGCCGGCACTGCGGCACAGGGGGTCTGGGACTGGGACGGCGAGCTCACGCAGCTGCCGGCGCTGGTCGTCGAGAAGCTGAAGGCCCCCTCCGTCGAGCCCGGCCGGTACGACCTGGTGATCGACCCGAGCAACCTGTGGCTGACGATCCACGAGTCCATCGGGCACGCCACCGAGCTCGACCGCGCCCTGGGTTACGAGGCCGCGTACGCCGGCACCTCGTTCGCCACGCACGACCAGCTCGGCACCCTGCGCTACGGCAGCGAGCTGATGAACGTCACCGGCGACCGCACCGTCGAGCATGGCCTGGCCACCACCGGCTGGGATGACGAGGGCGTTGCCACGCAGGCGTTCGACCTGGTCCGCGCGGGCACGCTCGTCGGCTACCAGCTGGACCGGCGCGTCGCCCGGCTCACCGGCGTCGAGCGCTCGAACGGCTGCGCCTTCGCCGACTCCCCCTCGCACGTGCCCATCCAGCGGATGGCCAACGTCAGCCTGCAGCCCGCCCCCGACGGGCCGACCACGGCCGACCTGATCGCCGGGGTCGAGCGCGGCGTCTACGTCGTGGGCGACAAGTCGTGGTCGATCGACATGCAGCGCTACAACTTCCAGTTCACCGGCCAGCGGTTCTACTCGATCGTCGACGGGCGGCTCGCCGGCATGGTGAAGGACCTCGCCTACCAGGCGACGACCACCGACTTCTGGGGCTCGATGGCTCGCGTCGGCGGGCCGTCGACCTGGGTGCTCGGCGGGGCCTTCAACTGCGGCAAGGGCCAACCGGGCCAGGTGGCCGCCGTCAGCCACGGCTGCCCCAGCGCCCTGTTCACCGGGGTGCGCGTGATCAACACCACCGCCGAGGGCTCATCGTGAGCAGCGCACCCGCTGAGCTCGCCGAGCGCGCCGTCGCCGCCGCGACCGGCCCGTGCGTCGTCCTGGTCGACGTCACCAGCACCGCCAACCTGCGCTGGGCCGCCAACACCCTCACCACCAACGGCCTCACCAGCGCGTACGACGTCACGGTCGTCGCCGTCCACGACGGGACGCGCGCGGGTGTCGTCAGCCGCGCCGGGGTGCGGCCGGACGACGTCGCCGGGCTGGTCGCCGACGCCGAGGCGGCCGCCCGGCTGGCCGCCCCGTCGCAGGACGCCGCACCCCTGGCCGGCGGCGCGGCCCAGGACTCCTTCGGCGAACCGCCCGCCGCGGTGACGCCGTCCGACCTCGGGCACCTGGCCGACGCGCTGGGCGCGGCGTTCGACGGCGCCCGCTCGGCCGGGCACGAGCACTTCGGGTACGCCGAGCAGGTGGCGCGCAGCACCTACCTCGCCACCAGCACCGGCATCCGGCTGCGTCACGTGCAGCCCATGGCGCTGGTGCAGCTGAACGGCAAGAGCGCCGGCCGCACCCGGTCGGCCTGGGCGGGCACCGGTGCGCGGTCGCTGGACGCCGTCGACGTGGCGGCACTGGCGGCCGAGGTCACCGAGCGGCTGGGCTGGCAGGTGCGCCGGGTCGAGCTCGGTGCGGGCCGCTACGACACGGTGCTGCCGCCGAGCGCGGTCGCCGACCTGATGGTCCACGCCTACGAGTCCGCCGACGCCCGCACCGCGCACGAGGGCCGATCGGTGTTCGGTCACTGCGGTGGCGGCACCCGGGTCGGCGACCGGCTGAGCGAGGTGCCGCTGACCCTGCGCAGTGACCCTGGCCACCCTGAGCTGACCTGTGCCGCCACGGTGCTCACGACCTCCAGCGGCCTGCTCGGTCCGGTGTTCGACAACGGACTGCCCATCGGTGCGAGCACCTGGATCGACTCGGGGACGCTCCGCGCGCTGCCGGGGACCCGGCACTCAGCGGGTC
>JACMOY010000459.1 GCA_014377795.1 Actinomycetota bacterium
GAGTCGTCGGCGGGTTTGCTCTCACCGCCGAGGTACGCCATCCGGTGCGGGGTCCAGAGCCGTTCGAAACCGTCGGCTCCACCGGCGAAGTTCGCCGCGTCCTCGATGGTCACGGCGTCGCGGCGCGGGTCCGCACCGCTGCCACGATCTCGGTGATCGCGTCGTCGACCGGCACCGCGTTCTTCTGCGACCCGTCGCGGTAGCGGAACGAGACAGCGCCCTTGCTCACATCGTCCTCACCGGCGATGAGCATGAAGGGCACCTTCGCCTTCTGCGCATTGCGGATCTTCTTGGGGAACCGGTCGTCGGAGGTGTCGACCTCGACCCGGATGCCCTGCGCTCGCAGGCGGGCGGCGACGTCGTGCAGGTGGTCGGTGAAGACGTCGGCGACCGGGATGGCCACGACCTGCACCGGTGCCAGCCAGGCCGGGAAAGCTCCGGCGTAGTGCTCGAGGAGCACCGCGAAGAACCGCTCGACCGAGCCGAACAGCGCGCGGTGGATCATCACCGGCCGCTGCCGGGTGCCGTCGGCGGCCTGGTACTCCAGCCCGAAGCGCTCGGGCAGGTTGAAGTCCAGCTGGATGGTCGACATCTGCCAGGTGCGGCCGATGGCGTCGCGCGCCTGCACCGAGATCTTCGGGCCGTAGAACGCCGCACCACCGGGGTCGGGCACCAGCTCGAGCCCCGAGTCCTGCGCCACCTTGCGCAGCGTGTCGGTCGCCTGCTGCCACACCTCGTCCGACCCGACGTACTTGTCGGGGTTCTTGGTCGACAGCTCGAGGTAGAAGTCGTCCAGCCCGTAGTCCTTGAGCAGGTCGAGGACGAACGTCAGCAGCAGCGCCAGCTCGGACTCGATCTGGTCGACCGCCACGTAGATGTGGGCGTCGTCCTGGGTCATGCCGCGCACCCGCGTCAGGCCGTGCACCACACCGGACTTCTCGTAGCGGTAGACCGATCCGAACTCGAACATCCGCAGCGGCAGCTCGCGGTACGACCGGCCGCGCGCGCGGAAGACCAGGCAGTGGAACGGGCAGTTCATCGGCTTGAGGTAGTAGTCCTGGCCCGGCTTGCGCACGGCGCCGTCGGCATCCAGCTCGGCGTCCAGGTGCATCGGCGGGTACATGCCCTCGGCGTACCAGTCCAGGTGCCCGGAGGTCTCGAACAGCGCGCTCTTGGTGATGTGCGGTGAGTAGACGAACTCGTACCCCGACTCCTCGTGCCGCTGACGGGAGTAGTCCTCCATCGCCTTGCGGATCACGCCGCCTCGCGGATGGAACACGGCCAGGCCCGAGCCGATCTCGTCGGGGAAGCTGAACAGGTCGAGCTCGGCGCCGAGCTTGCGGTGGTCGCGGCGCTCGGCCTCGGCCAGCCGGTCGACGTACGCGCGCAGCTCGTCCTTGGTCGGCCACGCGGTGCCGTAGACCCGTTGCAGCTGCGGGTTCTTCTCGCTGCCGCGCCAGTACGCCGCGGCGGTGCGCATCAGGCTGAACCCGTTGGTGATGAGCTTGGTCGTCGGCAGGTGCGGCCCGCGGCACAGGTCCTTCCACACCACCTGCCCGTCGCGACCGACGTTGTCGTAGATCGTGAGCTCACCGGCGCCCACCTCGTTCGCCGCACCCTCGGCGGCGTCCGCCGCGTTGCCCTTGAGGCCGATCAGCTCGAGCTTGTACGGCTCGGCGGCGAGCTCGGCGCGGGCCTGGTCGTCGGTCACGACGCGGCGCACGAACGTCTGGCCCTCGTTGACGATCCGCTGCATCGCCTTCTCGAGCGCCTTGACGTCCTCGGGCGTGAACGGGGTGGCGACGTCGAAGTCGTAGTAGAAGCCGTCGCGCACGGGCGGACCGATGCCGAGCCGCGCGTCCGGGTGCGCCTGCTGGACGGCCTGGGCGAGCACGTGCGCGGTGGAGTGACGCAGCACCGCCAGCCCGTCAGGTGAGTCGATCGTGACGGCCTCGACGACGGCACCGGCGGTCAGCACGTGAGCCAGGTCGCGCAGCTCGCCATCGACCCGGGCGACGACGATCGCGCCGGCGCCGCGGGCCGCGCCACCGAGCTCGTCGATCAGCAGCCCGCCCGCCGTCGTCCCGATCGGCACCGGACGCTCGGCGCCGTCGACGGACACGGTGATCTGGGCGGGCACGACGACCTCCATGGTGCTGGGGGGAGCAGGTGGTCCGACCCTGCCCGGCGATCGTATCGAGCCCGGCGCCCAGCCCCGAACGGGATTCAGTCGCGGGTGAGAACCGCCTCGTCACCCTCGCTGACCTGGCCCTCGACCAGGACGTCGGCGTACACCCCGAGGCAGTGCCGCGGGGCCTTGGAGATCCGCAGCACCGCTGCGCCGACCTGCAGGCTCGCGCCGACCCAGCCCGTCTCGAGCCCGTCACCCATGAGGTCGAGCACGAGGTTGGCGCGCGGCTCCTCGACGCTGCAGGGGCAGAGCCCCCCCTCGTCGTCGTGGGCGTGGCCGCCGGCGATCGCCTGGCGGCTGACGACGTGCACCGGGGCGACCTCGTTGTAGCCGCCTGCGGCGGTGGCGACGGTGACCGGTTCACCGAGCAGCAGCGACAGCGCGGTCTCGGCGTCGGGCCCGGCCAGCGCCTGGCCCCCGGCCAGCGTGACCCGCGGGGCGTCGTCCAAAACGTCGGCACGCACGGTGCGCAGGACGTCGGCCCGCTTGGCGTTGACCACCTCGCCCGCCTCGTCGACCACGGCCCACCGCCGGTCGTCCTGCACGCCAGAGGTCAGGAACCGGGCGGACGCCAGGGGCAGGGCGTCCAAGGACTTCACCGGAAAGGCGCGCAGCGACACGACGCGGCCGACGACGGTGGTCCCGATCGGGGACGGGGAGTCAGAGCTCATGGCTCAGAGCGTACGTCGCAGCGACCTGTCATCGGGGGAAGGAGCTAGCGGCGCCACCCCTGTCTCCTTCGGTATGCAGCCGGCGCGCCGGGCGTGGAATGTTCTGGCCCCGGGTGGCCGATGGCGGTGGTTCGGAACTGGGACGGCACCAGGGCTGCCACGTCAGGTGCGGGGTGAGCCGGTGGACGGTGCCCGTATCCGGGTCGATCGCGGCCAGGGTCATCCAGTCGTTGCCGATCAACGACTGGATCACCTGGTGCCGGCGCACGATCGCGATGATGGCCGCTGGGGACGCCCAGGCCAGGACGAGCTGGCGCAGCGGTTCGTGCTGGGCGGTGTCGGGGTGGTGTCGTGGGTCGGCGGCGAACAGGGCCTGCCAGGGCAGTCCCAGACGCAGGTCGCCGTGGGCGCCGGTCAGCACCCCGACGTCACCGACGACGTTGTGGGTGGCCTTGTCGCCGGCGCCGAATACCTCGTGGTCGACGGTGGACGCGTAGTACTGGGCGTTGATCCACTGGGTGACGATGGTGGGCGCGGTCAGGATCGTCTCCAGGATCGCGTCGTCCCGGTCGAGGTCGGGGTGGTAGTCGTGCAGGAACACCCGCCCGTGCAGGTCCAGGTCGCGGGTCAGCGCCCGCGGGCCGATGACGAACGCCGCGTTGCCGGCCAGTCCCCACTCCGGGAACGGTTGCGCCCAGTCCCCGGCCCGGTCCCGCAGCTGGCGGGCCAGCACGGCGGGTGGGACGGGGTGGGCCGCAACACCGGGCAGGAGCGCGGCACGTTCGGCTCGGACGGCGTCGGCAGCTGCGGCCAGGCCAGCCTGCAGCCGTGCCAGTGCTTCGAGCTGCTTCGAGGAGGCGTGCAGGTGCGGGTCGATGCTCACCTCGTCAGTGGTGGTGTCGTGCACAGCGGCGACGGCCAGGCTCGTCGCCGGGATGGTGATGCCCTCGTCGGCCAGCGCGGCTCGTACGTCGGGGTCGTTGAGGATGTCGGCCAGGACCCGGGCGTTGACGTGCCCGCTGTTGCCACCGCAGGCCCCGCAGTCGTACGCGGCGGCGAACGCGTTGTTCTCCACCGTGGCCCCGTGGCCGCAGATGACCAGCAGTGGCGCGAACCCGTCCACCAACCCGAGGGTGCGCAGGACGTCCCCGGCGACCTCGGCCCGTTGGTGGGTGGTCAGGCCCACCGGCAGCACCGGGCTCCCGTCGGTGGGTGGGGTCTGCGGGCCGCCGGCTCGGATGGTCAGCTCTGGTGGTCCCCACCGGTCGGTGCTGGCGTGCCAGGCTCGGCCGACCCGGTGCCACTGCGCGGGGACGAGGGTCTGGGCCAGACCCGCGATTCCTGACAGGGCCCCGCCGGCCTCGGCGAGCAGCAACGGGGTCACCGGAGCCGCACTCACCGCGAGGGTCGCCGCGCGCAACCCCTGTCGCAGCCCCGCCCGCTCCGGGGTGGGTGCGGTGACGGTGAACCCTGGCCGGACCAGCGCCGGGCACTGCTCGAACGTGGCTCCCTGCGGCGAGCGGTAGCTCAGAACAGCGCCGAAGAACCCGGCGAACCCGAACGTCGCGTACGGGCCGGTGCCCTCCAGGGCACGGCGCAGCCGTTCGGAGCGGACGTCGATGCAGAACACCAGCTGAGCCGCGATGGTGCGGGCCGGTGCAGGACTGCCCTGACCGGTGGCCGCGACAGCGAGGGCTCGGGCCTGGATCTGGTCGACCAGAGGCTGCCGGAACCCCAGCTCGTAGGCCGCCTGCCACACACCCCTGCGCTGAGCCCAGCCGCGAGCTCCCACCGAGGCATCCAGGTGGCCACTCACCGGGTAGTCGATGGTCGCCGCGGCGCTGCCGGCGAGGAGAAGATCCAGCGCGGCGCGCAGGGCGACGAGCTCGAGGAGGGGCCCGCTGTGGCCGCTCTGGCGGGCCCGCCACGCGGCGTGCCCCGCCCACCCCGGCGCGGCGGTGAGCAGAGCGCACACGTACGCGACGTGAGCCTGGCTCGGTACGCCGGCCCGGTCGAGCATCCAGCCCAGGGCCTGCGCTGGGTCGTCGGGAATCTCGCGGACCCGGGCGCTGACGCGGGCCAGGCCAACCGTCCGGTCGTACCCGGGGGTCGATGCGGCCCGCCGCCACAGCTGCCACGGACCGTTCGAGTCATCGAGGGCACGTGACCAGGCCCGCTGGCACCACAGTGCGGCGTGGTCGTCGGCCACCTGTGCCAACCCCACGCCCCTGCCACGCCCGAGTTCGACCAGATCGGTGAACCGGCGCGCAGCCCCCCGGCCCCTTCCGTCTGCCTCGCTCTCAGCCGTCTGCAGATCAGCGACCAGAGCACCCACGAACGTGTCCAGGTCCGCTTCGTCGTAGTCCTGGTCCTGGTCGACCCAACGCTGCCGCGCGGCGGCCCGCAGGTGATCACCGGTGATTCGGCCCTGCGCGTACAGCCGCCGGTACGCCGAGGCCGGCAGGTACCCGCGCGTCCCGAACAGCCTGCCGGACATCGCCGCCGCGTCATCGAAGGCGAACAGCTCCAAGTTGGCCAACGGGTTGGCCGCGACCAGGGTCCGCAGCGGCCACGCCGGCGCACACACCGACGCCGCGGTCTGCACCAGATGGCGCGCCTGGCTGGCGTCCAGGGCCTTGCACCCGCGGTCCAGACCCACGTCGGGCGTCGGCCACGCGGCCGTCCCGGACACCCTCCGGGTCCACGGTGGCAGCGCAGACCCGGTGAACCGGACGGCCCACCAGCCGGCCGGGTCGGCTGCCGTCGACCGGACGAGAAGCACGGTCACCGCCCCCACACCGACGACGCCTGCGACAAGTGCAGCCGCCAGGGGGCCCGGCCACAGCGGCAGGTGCGGCAGCGCCGACGACAGGAGCCCCTCGGCCCCGGTCAGCACCCAGGCGTAAGCCGCCACGGCGACAGCCACGGTGACGGCCACCCCGGCGGCCACCCGAGCCGAGACATCCCGACGCCGGGCCACACCCCCCGCAGCAAGGACCGCAGCGGCCCCCGCCATCAGCAGCGGCATGACCGCGGCCGGGCCCAGGCGGGCGATCGAGTCCGACACCGGCCGCCACGCCAGGGCCGCCGCGACCAGCAGGGCCAGTGCCGCAGACCCCGCTGCAGCCGGCAGGCGGCGCACGGCACCGTCGACCACCGGTCCGGTCGGCTGCCACCGTTCACGGTTGACCGCTCCGCCGGCGCGCAGGAACAACCACGCCTTGTAGAAGCCGTGCCCCACCAGGTGCAGCACCGCCGCCGCGGGAAGACCCAGACCGAGCTGGACCGCCATGTAGCCCATCTGAGCCGTCGTCGAGCACGCCAGCCGTCCCTTCACATCCGCCCGGGCACGCGCCGCGACGGTGCCGAAGACCACCGACGCGGACCCCACGACGAGAAGCACCAGCAACACGGCCGGTGCGGCGACGAACAGCGGCCAGAGCAGGCACACCAGCACCCCCGCGCCGTTGACGATCCCGGCGTGCAGGAACGCCGAGACCGGGGACGGGGCCTCCGCGGTCTCCGGCAACCAGGACTGCGCCGGGACCAGGGCCGAGCGCACCACGCACCCCACGATGAGCAGCGCCGCCACGATCGTCGAGCCCACGCCGGGAAGCTCCACCCGGGCGAGCTCCGCGCGGTTCACCGTGGGCAGCAGCACCAGCGCCAGCGCCACCCCTACCCACACCGCGGCGTCCCCGACGAGCAGCGTCCGCCGCACGTACCCGGCGGCCCGCCGTGACGACTCCGTGCCGGGCTGAGCCACCAGAGCCGCCAGTGCCATGCCGCTGACGGTCCATCCCGCCGCGATGACCGGCAGACTCGCCCCCGCCACCAGCACGGTCAAGGACGTCAGCGCGGTCAGCAGGAGCCAGCCGAACCTGCCCGTCCGGGCCTGACCGACCAGGTTGCGTGCTGAGTACGCGGCGACCAACGCACCGACGCACCCGACGAAACCGAGGAGCACCACGCTCAGGACGTCGACCCGCAGACCCAGCGCCAC
>JACMOY010000052.1 GCA_014377795.1 Actinomycetota bacterium
GCCGCGCCGTCCCCGTGCCCGAAGGCGTGGACGACGAGACGGCCGCAGCCGCGCTGCTGCAGGGGTTGACCGTGCAGTACCTCACCCGCTCGACCTTCCCCGTGCAGGCCGGGCAGACCGCACTCGTGCACGCCGCGGCCGGCGGGGTGGGCCTGCTGCCCACCCAGGTGCTGACCCTGCTCGGCGTGCGAGTGATCGCGACGACGTCGACCGAGGCCAAGGCGGCCTTGGCCACCGCGGCGGGCGCCGACGCGGTGATCCGCTACGACACCGCGGACGTCGCCGCCGAGGTGCGTGAGCTCACCGACGGCGTCGGCGTCCACGTCGTCTACGACGGCGTCGGTGCCGCCACCTTCCAGGGGAGCATCGACAGCCTGCGCACCCGCGGGATGTTCGTGCTGTACGGCGCAGCCAGCGGCACGGTGGCGCCGGTCGATCCCGCTCTGCTGCAGGCGAAGGGCTCGCTGTTCTTCACCCGCCCGACGCTGGCGCACTACGCCGCCGGGCGCGACGAGCTGCTCGATCGCTCGTCCGAGCTGTTCGGCTGGATCCGCGGGGGTGAGCTGTCGGTGCGGGTGGGTGCGCGCTACCCGCTCGAGCGCGCCGCCGACGCCCACCGCGACCTCGAGGCCCGGCTGACGACCGGCAAGTCGCTGATCGTCCCCGGCTGAGGGAGCCGGCTCAGAACCTCGGTGGGCTCACAGCGTGGCCAGCCAGGCGCGCACGGCCGCGCCGTCGGCGTCCAGCAGCGGGGGGGCGGCGTGCCGGGTGCGGGTGGTCTCGACCTCGCCGTCGTCGGTCGGGGTGAAGAAGCGCAGCGGCGGCCCGGGCAGGTCGATCGGCCCGAGGATGGGGTGCTCGACCTGGACGAGCAGCCCCTGCGAGAGCGTCTGGTCCCAGGTGTAGACCTCGTCCAGCGAGCGCACCGTGCCCGCCGGGACCCCGGCCCGGTCCAGCCGGGCGAGCAGCTCGGCGACCCGGACGTCGGCGAACGCCGTCTCGATCGTGGCCACGACCGCCTCGCGCGAGGCGACCCGCTCGGCGTTGGTCGCCATGCCCGGGGCGCGGGGGTCCAGCCCGAACTCGGTGCACAGCCGCAGCCACAGCGCCTCGCTGCCGACCGACAGCTGCACCGCGCCGCCGGCGCAGTGGAACAGGCCGTAGGGGCAGATCGAGGGGTGATGGTTGCCCTGGGCGCGGGGCACCTCGCCGGCCACCGTCCACCGGGTGCCCTGGAAGGCGTGGACGCCGACGATCGCGGCCAGCAGCGAGGTGCGCACCACCTGGCCGCGGCCGGTGCGTCCGCGCTCGAGCAGCGCGGCGAGGACGCCGTACGCGCCGTACATGCCGGCGAGCAGGTCGCCGACGGGCGCCCCCACCCGCTGCGGGTCGTCCGGCCCCGACCCGGTGAGGGACATCAGGCCGGCCTCACCCTGGGCGATCTGGTCGTAGCCCGCGCGGCCCCCCTCGGGTCCGTCGTGACCGAAGCCGCTGATCGACAGCACGACCAGCCGGGGGTTCAGCTCGAGCAGCCGGGTGGTGCTGAACCCGAGGCGGTCCAGGACGCCGGGGCGGAAGTTCTCGAGCAGGACGTCGGCCCGCTCGACCAGGGCCGTGAGCACCTCGCGCCCGTCGTCGCTCTTGAGGTCGAGGGCGATCGACTCCTTGTTCCTGTTGCAGGACAGGAAGTACGTGGAGTGCGGGCACCCGTCGCTGCCCTCGACGAAGGGCGGGCCCCACCCGCGCGTGTCGTCGCCGGTTCCCGGCGTCTCGACCTTGATCACCCGGGCGCCGAGGTCACCGAGCATCATCGCGGCGTGCGGTCCGGCCAGAGCTCGGGTCAGGTCGATGACGACGGTGCCGGTCAACGGTCCCGACTCGGGGTCCGGCTGGGGTGGCAGGTCCGAGGTCACCGGCTGGGGCACAGGCGCTTCTCTCGTCGGGGCGGGGTCGTGTTGGCATGCAGTGGTGGCCAGCCACTAGGCGGACGATCCACTGTGTCAAAGCGCTGCCGTCATGACCGAGGGGTCGTCCGAGCGTGCGCACCTGGCTAGGTGCGCACCAGCGAGCCTACGAGCAGATCGCCCCGCGGCTCTACGAGCGCGAGCTGGCGGCGCGTCTGGTGCGCGAGAGCCGGTTGGAGTCCCTCGCCCACATCGAGCTGGTGTCCGATGTCGCAGTGCTGGGCGACGGCGACGGCCCGGCGGCCTGACCCACAACGACCGGTGCACCGGACGTTCACCCGCATGTAGCCGTATGTTTACGGCGTGACCGTACCGACGAGCTCGACCACCACCTCGGCACGCCCGGAGCACCTGGTCGACGTCCTGCGCGCCACCGTCGCCAAGGACCCGACCCGGGCCATCTTCGCCCGGCGCTCCCCCACCGGGTTCGCCGACGTGACCGCCGCGACCTTCGCCGGCGAGGTGTCGGCGCTGGCCAAGGGGTTCGTCGCCGCCGGGGTCGCGGCCGGCGACCGGGTCGGCGTGATGAGCAAGACGCGCTACGAGTGGACCCTCGTCGACTTCGCGCTGTGGACGGCCGGCGCCGTCGGCGTCCCGATCTACGAGACCTCCTCACCCGCGCAGGTCGCCTGGATCCTTGGTGACGCCGAGGCGGTCGGCTGCGTCGACGAGACCCGCGGGCACGCCGGGCGGGTCGCCGGCGTGCGCGGCCAGCTGCCCGCGCTGCAGCACGTGTGGACCATCGGGCGGGGTGCCCTCGAGACCGTGGCGGCGGCGGGCAGCGACGTGGCCGACGCGCGGCGGGCCGAGCGGGCCGCCGGGCTGGCCGCCGGCTCGCTGGCCACGTTGATCTACACCAGCGGCACGAC
>JACMOY010000460.1 GCA_014377795.1 Actinomycetota bacterium
CCCGACCACCCCGGTGGCGCGGGCAGCGAGCTCAGGCCGGTGTCCGGCGTCCGCAGGTGGGCCGCGACGGCGACCAGCCGCCGCAGGTGGGCCTGACCGACGTGGTGCACGTAGTAGCCGATCACGAGAACACCACGCTGCGGTACAGGTCGCGGTGGGCGACGGCGATCCGGGCCCGCTGGCGGCGCCGCTCGGTGGGGTCGGCCCGCCACGACGGGCGGGTGGCGTGGGCGCGGCGCACCGCCGCGCGCAGGCTGCCCTCGTCGACGACCACCTGCCCGTCGGCGTCGAGGCTCAGGTCGAAACCCAGCGCGGGTTGCTGCTCGTGCCAGTGGCCGACCCGCGGCGCGAGCACCGCCGTGCCCAGGTCGTGGCAGGCCTCGAGCCACCCCGAGTGGGTGCCGTACGCGTAGGGCAGCACCGACAGGTCCAGGCCCAGCACGTACTCCCACAGCTGGGCGTCGTCGAACCGCTCGTGCACGTTCAGGGTGAGGTCGCCGCGCTGGGCCGCGGCGCGCACGAACCCGATCAGGTCAGTGTCGTGACGGACGAAGTCGGCCCGCAGCAGCTCGTGGTGGATGTCGACCACCAGCTGCGCGTCGGGGAGCTCGCGGACGACGTCGACCAGAGGGGCCAGCACCGCGAGGCCACACACGTTGGCGCGCAGGCTCTTCAGGTGCACTCCGACGACGTAGGCGTCGCGCTCGGGCCGCGGCGTCTCGAGCAGGCTGTCGGGGACGACGTGCGGGTGCGGGACCACCAGCGCATCGCGGCACCACCGGCGACGGATCTCGGCTGCGGCGCCCGGCGTCAAGGTCACCAGCGCGTCCGCGGCCGCCACCAGCACGTCGAGCTGGGCGTCGTGCGCACCGGGGTCGCGGTGGTGCGGGTTGCGCAGGTCGTGCACGGTGTAGACCAGCGCCGTGCCGTGGGCGTGCAGCCGCGCGACCCAGTCGGCGAGCTCGTCCGGGGTGCGGTCGTCGAAGCCGAAGTGCAGGTGGACCACGTCGACGTCGTCGGCGTTGGCGTCGACCCACGCGGCGGTCAGCGCGGGCGACGGCGCCCAGCCCTCGACGTCCGGCCCGCGCACCCAGGTGACCCCGCCCACCGCGGGGTCGCGCAGGTGCTGGACGTAGTCGTGGGACGCGGGCACCGACAGCACCCGCACCGGCCCGCCGCTCACCCGTCGGGGCTCACGCGTCGCGGCTCACGCGTCGAGCCACCGGGTGACGGCGTCGCGCAGGAACGCGGTGTCGGCAGCGATGCCCTGCGGGCTGCCGGCGCGGTGCCCCCAGATGCTCGGGATGGGGCTCAGCTCACCGTGGCGCAGGTGCTCGAGCTCGGCAGCGTTGTCGGCGACCCGGAAGTACAGGTCGGTCTCGCCCGGCAGCAGCAGCACCCGCGCCCGGATCGCGTCCAGGGCGACGGCCAGGTCACCGCCGTACGCCGGGTCGGCGCTGATGTCGGCCTCGTACCAGGTGCGGGCCTGGGCGTAGAGGTTCGCTGCCCGGCTGGCGCCGAAGCCCTCCTCCCAGTCGGTGCGCAGGAACGTGTCGAGGTCGGGTGCACCGAGCTCGGTGCGCCACAGCTCGGCCCGGTAGAAGTCCTGGCTCAGCCCCCACCCGGCGTAGATGTGACCGAACGCCTTGAGCGCCGCGACCGGCTCGGCGCTGAACCGGCCGTCGCCCAGGTGCTCGGGCGCTGCCTCGAGGGTGCGCAGCAGCCCGGACAGGAACACCTTGTTGTGCACCGAGGTTCGTGCGCTGCCGCACACGATGATCGCCCGCTCGACGGCGTCCGGGAAGGTCGCCGCCCAGTGGTACGCCTGGCCGGCGCCCATCGAGAACCCGTAGGCGGCGGCCACCCGGTCGACCCCGAAGTGCTCGGTCAGCAGCCGGCGCTGGGCCAGCACGTTGTCACGCATGGTGACCAGCGACGGGAAGTCCTCGGTGTCGGCGGCGCTGGTCGACACCCCGTTCGAGAACATGTCGGGCACCACGACGAACCACCGGGTCGGGTCGAGCACCAGGTCAGGGCCGATCAGCCACGCGAGGTCGTCGTGGGTGGCGGTGTAGCTGCACGGGTACACGATCACGTTGTCGCGCGCGGCGTTCAGCGTGCCGTGGGTCTGCCACCCGAGGCGCCCGTCGCGGATCACCCCGCCCCGCTCGACCTCGACATCCCCCAGCTCGAACACGCCCTGCTCCACCGGCCAGCTCATGGGCGCATTGTGTCGTAGCCGCCCGGGCCGCCGGTGGCCGCGGGTACGGTGGGGGGTGAAACGCCCAGCAGGGCTGTCCTGGCCCTTCGGAGGTGACTCGTCGAACCGCACGACCAGGCCCGGCACGACGCCCACCTCGGCGCCTACGGCCTGTTCGCCGCGGTGCAGGGCGCCGACCATCTGACGGCGGCCCGCTCCCTGGCAGCCGCGACCCGGGTCGCTGACGAGTGCGTCTGGCCCGAGGTGTCCTTCGTGCTGGGCGCCGCCCACGTCGTCCACCGGCTGACCCGGCCCGCTGCCGCGCTGACCCCGGCGACGACCGCGGTGGAGCCGACCGACGTGACCGCGCTCGTGCACCGTGCCGAGCACCTCGCCGCGCCCGCCCTGCTCGCGCTGGCTCTGGGCATCCGGGCCGTGGCCGCCGCCGTCAGTGGTGACATGGCACGGCTGATGGTCGACGCCAGCCGAGCGGTCGGCCTGCTGGACGACCAGACCCAGCCGGCGCTCGACCGCTGCGCCGGCTACGTCGTGGCGGCCGCGGCGTACAACTCGCTGCGGCTGTGGGAGCTGGTCGACGAGCTCTACACCCGGGCCGGCGACCTCGAGCCGTTGTGCGGGGTCGCCGCCCAGGCGCCGGCGATCGCCGTCAACCGGGTGCTGACCCGGTTGGAGTGGGGCCTGGCCCTGCTCGAGAACGGCGACGGCGCCCAAGCGAGGGACCAGCTGCGCCAGGCGGCGCTGGCTGTCCCCGCGGCGCTGAGCCACGACCTGCCGGCCCTGTGGCGGTGGGACGTCGAGGCGTGCGCCGAGATCGTGCGGCTGCTGTGCGAGCCCGGCGCGACCCCGGGGCCGTTGGACCACCGCCGGTCGACGCTGGCGGCGGGCGGCGACACCGAGGTGCTGCCGCTGCTGCAGGCGGCGGGGGCCCTAGCGCTGTGCCGGGCCGGTCTGGCGGCCGAGGCGGTGGCCGCAGCGAGCGCCCCGACCCTGCCGGGGTCGACGTCGTCGGGGGCACTCACCTTCCCCCTGTGGGTGCGCTCCACGGTCCTCGCGGCCACCGACCCGTCCCCAGCGGTCCGGGCGATGGCTGAGCACGCCGCCCTGCTGGGCCGGCTGCGCTGGCAGTCCCGGGGCGCCGTCCTCGTCGCGGCACGCTCGCAGATCGCCGGCGAGCGACGCCGTGCCGAGCACGCCTGGCTGGCCCACGCCGTCAACGTCGACGCGCTGACGGGTCTGCACAACCGGCGGTCCTTCGACACCTGGCTCGAGCGAACCCGGGCGGTCGAACCGCCCCCGACCGCCTTGCTGCTGGTCGACCTGGACCGGTTCAAGGAGGTCAACGACACGTACGGCCACGAGTGCGGTGACGCGGTCCTGCGCCGGCTGGGGCAGATCCTGCACGAGCTGGTGCGTCCTGGCGACATCGCGGTGCGCCACGGCGGCGACGAGTTCGCGATCCTGATCGAGGACGACCACCTGACCCTTGCGAGCGTCCACCAGCGAGCGCACGACCTGCAGGCCGCGATCGGCAGCGAGCCGTGGCACGAGCTCGCCGACGGGCTGACGGTGCGCGCGAGCCTGGGCGGGGTCGTCGCGCCCGCCGCGTCCGCGGAGGTCTCGCCGCTGGGCGCGCGGGCGCTCTACCGAGCGGCGGACGCCGCCCTCTACACCGCCAAGCGCGACGGCTCGGGCGTGCACGTCCTGCCGGCCGTCTGACCCGGGCCGGACGACGGCGGTGCGCCGGCTAGCCTCGTGCGACTGCCGTGTCCCCGACTCGTCGGCAATGGAGGTTCTTGACCGGACCTTCATGAAAGACCCGGGCCACCGACATGCCGGCGCCCGATGCTGAGGAGTGCGGGGCAACGCGTCCCGGGCGCTCGGATCCCAGGAGGTCACCATGATGGGTTGGTACGGCAACGGCGGGTGGGGCGCGGGGATGATCCTCATGGGCCTGTTCTGCATGGTCCTGGTCGCCGCGGCGGTGTGGGCCTTCGCGCGCTGGGCCACCCGCACCCAGGGTCCGCAGGGCGGTGCGCCAGGGTCGTCGCAGGAGTCGGCGCGGGCGATCCTGGACCGCAGGTTCGCGTCCGGCGAGCTCGACACCGAGCAGTACGGCCAGGCTCGGCGTCTGCTCGACGGGCGGGGCGTGGACGACGCGCGCCGCTAGTCTGACCTCCCCACCACGAGCACCCCGGGAGCCACGATGGCCGAGCCCCTGCGAGTGCTCGTGGTGGACGACGAGACCGCCCTGGCGAACGTCATCGCCGGGTACCTGCACCGCGAGGGGTTCGACGTCGACCTCGCGCACGACGGCCTCACCGCCGTCGACAGCGCCAGGACCAATCGCCCGGACCTCGTGGTCCTGGACGTCATGCTGCCTGGTCTGGACGGCATCGAGGTCTGCCGTCGGCTTCGCGAGTTCACCGACGCCTACGTCATCATGCTCACCGCCCGCGACGAGGAGATCGACAAGATCGTCGGGCTCTCGGTCGGCGCCGACGACTACCTCGTCAAGCCGTTCTCCCCACGCGAGCTGATCGCCCGCATCCGCGCGATGCTGCGCCGGCCACGGGCCACGGCACCCGCGGGCGGCAGTGCCTGCGGACCGGTGCTCACGTTCGGTGACGTCGACCTCGACGTCGAGAGCCGCCGGGTGACACGTGCCGGAGCGCCGGTCGACCTGACCCGCACTGAGTTCGACCTCCTGGCCGCCCTGGCGGGGCGGCCGCGAGCGGCGTTCACCCGCCGCCAGCTGCTGGACGAGGTGTGGGGGCCGGGCTGGTTCGGCGACGAGCACGTCGTCGACGTCCACGTCGCCCACCTGCGGGCCAAGCTGGGGGACGACGCTGCCGAGCCGGTCTACATCCGCACGGTTCGAGGCGTCGGCTACGGCTTGAGCACCCCGTGAGCGGGTCGCGCCGACGGGGCCTGGCGACCAACCTGATCACCGCGCAGGTCGTCGTCGTGGCGGTGGGTGCGCTCACCCTGGCGCTGACCGCCACGGTGGTGGCGCCGCCGCTGTTCCGCCGCCACCTCTCGCGTGCGGGGATCACCTCGGCGCCCGTCCGCCGGCACGCCGAGGAAGCCTTCGTGTCGACGTTCACCCTCTCGCTGGCCGCCGCCACCGCGGCGGCCCTGCTGGCTGCTGGCGTGGCGTCGTGGATCCTGGTGCGCCAGGTCAGCGCGCCGGTCGAGGCGCTGGCCCGCACCGCTGACGCCTTGGCAGCCGGGCACCTGAGCACGCCGCCGCCGAGCATGGGGTCGAGCTCAGAACTCGGACGACTGTCGGACGCGTTCTCCCGCATGGCCATTCGACTCGCCGACACCGACGCTTCCCGCTCGCGGCTGCTCTCAGACCTCTCCCACGAGCTGCGCACCCCGCTGGCGACGATCTCCGCGTACATCGACGGCATGCAGGACGACGTGCTCGCGCGCGACGCGCAGTCGTGGGACACGATGCGGGCGCAGGTGAGCCGGCTGTCCCGACTGACGACCGACGTCCGCGACGCTGCGGCGGCACAGGAGGGGACGCTGTCGCTGCAGCCCCGGGTCATCGACCCCGCGAGGCTCGCCCACGACGCCGTCGACGCCGCCGCCCCTCGCTTCGCCACCCGCGGGGTCCACCTCTCGTACGCGGGGCCGACGACGGGCCTCGGGGTCGTCGGCGACCCTGAGCGCCTGGCCCAGGTGCTGGCCAACCTGCTCGACAACGCGCTGCGACACACGCCCTCCGGCGGGCACGTCACCCTCGGCGTCCGCAGCGCCGCCACCCGCGTGCTGCTGGTCGTGACCGACGACGGGGACGGCATCGCCACCGACCAGCTCGAGGCCGTCTTCGACCGCTTTCACCGTGGTGACCCGTCGCGGGCCACCGGTGACGACCACGGCAGCGGACTCGGTCTGACGATCGCGCGGGCGATCGTCACCACACACGCCGGGACCCTGGTCGCCGCCAGTCCCGGTGTCGGCCACGGCACCACCGTCACCATGAGCCTGCCCGCCTCGACGGTGCAGTCACCGCGAAAGCCTGGTTGACCTCGGTTTGAGGGGTGTGGACGTAGAAGGTGCCGTCGGCGTTGCGGCGTGACATGTCGGTCTCGGGCTGGCCCGCCTTGCCGCCGGCGGTGATGCACCCGCCCGGGGTGGTGCGGACCGGGTTGCTGGCCCGGGTCGGGCACAGGAGCTCGACCCCCGCAACGCTGGCGGTCGCACCCTTGTCTTCGCTGATGAGCCGTTGGTCGTACGACCAACGTCGCCCCTCGCCGGCACCCTCGATCACAGTCGGGGGCCACTCCTGATTGACCGCTCCCGACCGAGGGTGCAGGGTGGAGACCGGTCAGTGCGAAGTCGACAAATGCGGCGCTGACGGAGCCCTCGACGACGAGGCGCTCGTCCCTCTCCACGTGGAGGTCGAAAG
>JACMOY010000053.1 GCA_014377795.1 Actinomycetota bacterium
CCGCACCGCCGGAGGGAGCGTGGTCGGTCGGCGGGCCGCCGTGCAGGGGCTGCCGCACCGGGCGGGCGCGGTGCGGGCGCTGGCCGACCTCACAGGCGTGCGCACCCGACTGCCGCAGGTGCTGCCCGGCACGCCGCGCAGCGGCGTCTGGGTCACCGATGCCGACGGTGACGGCGCGGTGGAGGTCGGCGACGGCACCGGCACCCGCCGACTCGCCGCCGGCCAGCTCGGCCGGGTCCTCGAGCTGGTGGTCGCGCCGGACGCGAGCACGGCCGCCGTCGCGACGCACGACGGCCGCGTCGTGCAGGTCGCTCTCGACAGCGGGGACGTCACCGTCGTGGCCACCGAGGTGTCCGACGCGAGCGGTCTGGCCTACTCCCCGGACAGCCGCTGGCTGGCCTGGTCGGCGCCGAGCGCCGTCGGGCTGAGGCAGATCCGACTCGCCGAACCGGCGACGGGCCGGGTGCTCGATGCCACGGGTCTGCGGTTCGTCGACACCGAGCCGGTCTTCACGCTCGACGGGCTGCACCTGGCGTTCCTGTCCGCGCGAACATTCGACCCGGTGTACGACGCGCAGGGCTTCGACCTGTCCTTCCCGGTCGCGGTCCGGCCGTACCTGCTGCCGCTGCGCGCCGACACCCCCTCACCGTTCGACCCGCAGGTGGGTGGCCGGCCGGTCACGCCGGCCCCCGACGGGGAGCAGGACGACGTCCCCGAGACGACGGTGGACGCCGCTGGGCTCGCCGGTCGCGTCGTCCCGGTCCCTGGTGCGGCCGGGCTCTACTCGTCGTTGCGGGCCGCGAAGGACGGTCTGCTGTGGCTGGCCACGCCGATCGCCGGGATGCTGGGCCAGGACCGGCCGACCACCGACCGGCGGCGGCCGTCCTTGCGGCGCTGGGACTTCGTTGCCCGGCGCGAGCTCACCGTGGTCCCCGAGCTGGACGGCTACGCCGTGTCGGGGGACGGTACGAGGATCGCCGTCCGCGACGGCGACGTGCTGCGCATCGGGCCCGCCGACCACCCGGTGAAGCCGGCCGAGCAGCCGGAGGCGGTGTCGGACGAGCTGGTCGACGTCGACCTGGGGCGGCTCGCGATCGTCGTCGAGCCGCTGCCCGAGTGGCAGCAGATGGTGCGCGAGACGTGGCGGCTGATGCGCGACCACTTCTGGGTCGAGGACATGGGCGGCGTCGACTGGGACGACGTGTTGGACCGCTACCTCCCGGTCGTCGACCGGATCGCCACCCGCGACGACCTGTCCGAGCTGGTGTGGGAGATGGTCGGCGAGCTCGGTACCTCGCACGCCTACGAGCGACCGCCGGTCGTGGCGCCCCCGCCGGGACGTGCCGCCGCGTTCCTGGGTGCCGACCTCGCTCGAGACGCCGAGGGGTGGCGCATCACGCGGGTGCTTCCCGCCGACACCTCCGTGCCGAACGCCCGCTCACCGCTGGCAGCGGCCGGCGTCGACGTACGCGCCGGTGACCGGCTGCTCGCGATCAATGGCCGGCCGGTCCCCGACGTCGGCCCCGGTCCGCTGCTCGCGGGTCGGGCTAACAGCCCGGTCGAGCTGACCGTCCAGCGAGACGGTCAGGAGCGCCAGGTCGCCGTCCTCCCCCTGCCTGACGAGCTGCCGCTGCGCTACCAGGACTGGGTCGCCGGCCGGCGGCGCGAGGTGCACGAGCGCAGCGGAGGCCGGGCCGGGTACCTGCACATCCCCGACATGGTCTCGTCGGGCTGGGCCGAGTTCCACCGCGACCTGCGCGCGGAGCTGGCGCGGGACTGCCTCGTCGTCGACACCCGTGAGAACGCCGGCGGCCACGTCTCCCAGCTGGTCCTCGAGCGGCTCTCGCGCCGCACCCTCGGCGGCGACGTCATCCGCCACGCGCCGGACGAGCTGTGGTGGGGCGAGGCACCGCGCGGACCGCTGGTCTCGATCGCCAACGAGTACGCCGGCAGCGACGGCGACATCGTCAACCAGTCCTTCCAGGAGATGGCCCTCGGACCGGTCGTCGGCACGCGCACCTGGGGCGGCGTGATCGGCATCGACGGCCGCTACACGCTGGTGGACGGCACGACGGTGACGCAGCCGCGCTACGCGTTCTGGTTCGCCCAGGCTGGCTGGGGCGTGGAGAACCACGGCGTCGACCCGGATGTCGAGGTGCTCCACCCACCGCAGGCGTGGGTCACCGGTGAGGACCCGCAGCTCGCCGAGGGGCTGCGGATCGTGCTGGAGCTGCTGGATCAGCACCCGCCGCTGCGGGCGCCCGGGCTGGACACCCGTCCGGACCGCTCCATCCCGCCGCTGCCGCCGCGTGGCTGACACGGTGCCGCCTAACCGAGGACGCGGACGCCGGCGACCTGGCGGGTCTCGTAGTCGCCCAGCAGAGCACCGACGTACGCGCCGGCCAGCAGGTCGCTGCGGTAGTGACCCGCGGCGTACAGCCGGGAGAACAGGACCTGCGCGGCCATCTGCTGGAAGTCCCGGGCCCGACCGGGGTCGACGGCACTGAGCACGACCAGGGCCGACACCGCGTCGATAGCGTGGCTGCTGGGGTAGGACAGCTTCGAAAGCCGGGGGTGCGTGCGCAGTCCCGGCTCCACGGCGCTGGGAGACGGTCGGGCGAAGCGCCGCTGAGCGGTCGTCGACAGTCGCCCTGCCAGGGCCAGATCGTCGTCCAGAGCAGACGCGGCGCGATCGCGCTCGCCTGCCCCGGCCGCGGTCGCCTCGTCCAGGTACCGCTTCCAGATGTCGCCCTTGCCGTGGACCTCGAGCCAGTCCGCGGCGGCCAGACCAGCCGGCGTCCGCCGTGCGGCCAGAGGCCGCAGCTCGGCGAGCTCGGTGCGCTGCTCGGCCGAGGCGGGCAGCGAGGGGATCTGAGTGAGGGCGAACGCCGTGAAGGCGGCGTCGTCACGGTCGGGGTGCGTCAGCGCCCACTGGGCGAAGGCCCGGTCCGCCCGCCCGCGGACCGCCTCGAGCTCGCCCACCCAGGGCTTGACCTGCTGGTCACTGAACAGCGCCGGCATGGGGTCCGCGGCGATGGGGTCGGTGGTCTTGGCCGCCAGGACGGTGGCCGCCACCGTCGCCACCACCAGCGCCGCTGCCACCAGCGCCAGCTGCAGCCTGATCCTCGAGCTCACCGGCGCCCAGCGCGACACGGAGCCCAGGATCACCCGTGGGCCCCGGCGACGACGCGGTCGCCTCGCGGGACGAACCACCGGTCCAGCAGCCGGGCCTGGTGCTTGCGCGGCCGGTCGTGCCTCAGTGCCGTGAGCCCGAGCGCGGCGATGTACTTGCTGACCGACGTCGGGCGCGCGCCACGTCGCACCAGCGCGCGGTCGACGTCGGTGCGCGGGCCGGCGGACTTGACCTCCAGCAGCACCAGGCCCGGCCGCAACCGCCAGCCACCCAGCTCGAGCCCGGTGTCGGCCGTGACGCGGACCGGCTCGGTGGTGACGGCCAGCGTCGTCCGGTGGCAGGTCATCCGCAGCACGGCGTCCAGGGCAGGGACGACACCTGGGGCGTACGCCGTCCCGTAGCTGCGGTCCAGTGCCGAGCGCAGGAACGCGCGCCCGCGGCCGTCCAGCCACGGAGCGGCCCCGTCCATCGCGTGCTTGACCGTGTGACCACCCGCCCCTTTGACCTTGAGCTCCAGTCGCACCAGGCCGCTGCCGACGTACGTCCGCGTCCTGGCCTTGAACCGGCGACGGACGTCCTGGGCGTGGTGGCGGTAGCACAGCAGGTCGGGGGTGTCGTAGTACGTGGTCTCGTAGGTGCAGCCGCGCTCACCGTCCAGGTCCAGGACCGCCAGCCGAGGGGCGAGCTCGCCCATCACGTCATTGAGCAGCGCTTCGGTGACCACGTACTTGCGGTCCTGGCGCGCCTGCAGCGCTGCACCGGCGTTCAGCTGCACCAGCGTCAGCCCCGGCAGGGTCGCCGTGTCGATGCTCATCGGACCTGGGCCGTGATCGCGGCGGCCGCCGCCGCTGCCGGCAGCGGCCGGTGGCGCACCTCGACCCGCATCGTCTCGCGCACGTAGTCGACCTCGATGACCTTGGTACCGAGGACCTCGGTCGCCAGCCGCGCGCTCAGGTCGCGGTGCAGCGGCTCGTCGCCCACGTGGACGCGGTCCAGGACCACCAGGCTCGTCACCGTGGCCTCGCGCACGGACGGCGAGTCGACGAAGTACAGCGTCAGCAGGATCGCCACGTCCAGGCCCACGGACAGCGCGAGCGGCCTGCCCGGCAGCGCGTTCACCAGGGCGGTCGCCAGCGACATGAAGAAGTAGGCGATCTCGACGTTGGCGTAGGTCTCGCTGCGCAGCCGGATGATCGAAAGCACGCCGAAGACGCCGAAGCCGACCCCGGCGGAGATCTGGCTGCTGGACAAGAAGGTGAGGACGGCGAACAACCCCACGTTGAAGCTGACGAAGACCGCGAGCAGGTCGTGGCGCGAATGCCGACGCTGGAAGAGCGCCAGTGCCAGCACCGAGATCGTGGCCAAGTCCAGGCAGAGCCGCACCAGCCCATCGGCGAGGTCGTGGGTGTTCACCAGGGCCGCCCACCGGCGTTGACGCCGACGCCTCGGCCGCCGCTTCGACACACCGTCATGACAGCCCACCTCTTGGTCGCACCGACACCATCTCGTGGGTCATCGTCGTAGCGTCACCAGAAGTTACGCAGGTGTTGGCGCGTTGTTCACCTTCGCGGCCGGCCGCCGATCCTCTTCGACCCCGGGATCAGGGCCTCAGCCGAAGGCGCGGTCGGCGCAGAGCTCGATGGCGCGACGCGGCCACCGGCGCCAGATGGCGGCAAGCATCAGCAGCGTGACGCCGGCACTGAGCACCACCGCGAGGGCCGGGCTGGCCAGGTCCGCGGGGGCGCCGACGAGCAGCAGCGCCAGGATGCTGACCAGCGCGAACCCCGAGCCGGCCAGTCCGTTCAGCCGCCCGCGCATGGCGTCGGGCGCGAGCAGGGTGAACGTGCTCATCAACGGCACCATGAACCCCTGGCACGCACCGCTGAGCGCGAACAGGACTGCGGCGACCTGCCACGGTGGTTCGATCGCCATCGCGAGGAGCGGCACCGGCGCGAGCGCCGCGAGCGGCAGCAGCCGGCGAACCTGCACCCGCGGCGCCCAGCGGTTCACCACCAGCACGCCCAGCGCCGCACCCAGGGGCACGCTGGCGAGCAGCAGCCCACCCACCGTCGGGCCCTGCCCCTGCGCGCGGGCGTACGGCAGCGCCACTGCCTCGGGAGCGACCAGCGCCAGCAGCATCAACCAGGCCAGCACGATCAGCCAGCGCATCGGCTCGTCCTGGCGCAGGTAGCGCACCCCGTCACGGGTGTCGGTGAGCAGGTCGCCCAGGCTCGGCGCGCCGACGTCGTGGGCTGCGCGCCGCTTTACGACGAACAGTCGCAGCAGTGCCGCAGACACCACGAACGTGGCCGCGTCGAACCACAGCGCGCCACCAGGCCCCTCCAGCCCGACGACCAGACCGCCGAGCGCGAGCCCGTCGACCTGGTTGAGCTGGCCGGTGGCCGACAGCA
>JACMOY010000054.1 GCA_014377795.1 Actinomycetota bacterium
CGGTCACCGGCCGGCGGAGGCGACCGACCAGTCGGGCGCCGCCCTCGCTCAGCACCGCGGCCAGCCCCGGCCCCGACGCTGTCGCGAGCAGCACCACCGGCGGCGAGCCGGGGACGCCACTGCCGGGCTCGCCGTCCGCGAAGCGGGTGACGGCCAGCTGGTGGGGTCGACCGACGTCGATGCCGGCCTGGATCGTGGCCGCGACGTGGTCGGTGTGCACGTGCACGTTCCACAGCCCGTCGCCACCGACGACGACGAGCGAGTCGCCGAGGACGTCCAGCCTCGAGCGCAGCCCCGCGACGGCCTCGGCGGTGGCGTCGAGCAGGTACATCACCTCGTAGGCGCCCCGGCCCGGCCCACCGGCGTGGTCGGCCGACGCGGCCGACGTACGCCGCACGGCCGGTGTGGCCGACGCGGCCGACGCGGCCGTCGACGGGCGCCGGCCCGGGCGCGGACGTCGGCGCACCGAGCGGGTACCGGTGACGACCTCGGCGAGCACGTCGAGCAGGACGACCAGGCCGCTGCCGCCGGCGTCGACGGCGCCCGCCGCGGCGAGCACCTCGAGCTGGTCGGGGGTGCGCGCCAGCGCAGCTCGCCCAGCCGCCGCGGCTGCGGTCACCACCTCGGACAGGGTCGTCCCGACGGCGCCGTCCGCGGCGGCCCGGGCGACCGTGAGCATCGTCCCCTCGACCGGGCGGCCCACGGCGGCGAACGCGCCCTCGGCCCCCCGGCGCAGCGCCGCGGCGACCACCTCGGCGCCGACGGCGGGACGCGTCCGGTCACCGGCCTGCTCGGTCAGCACCTCGGCCCAGCCGCGCACGATCTGGGCCAGGATCACCCCCGAGCTGCCGCGGGCACCGAGCAGCGTGGCGTGCGCGAACACCGTCGCCACCTCGGCGAGGTCCTCCGCTACCAGACCCTCGACGGCGGCGGCGCCGGCCTCCAGGGTGAGCAGCAGGTTGGTGCCCGTGTCACCGTCCGCGACGGGGTAGACGTTGGACCGGTCGATGTCGGCGCGCTGGTCGCTGAGCCGGCCCAGCGCGGCCACGGCCCACCGCCGGCCGGCACGCGCATCGAGGTGGTCCAGCACGGCCGCAGGCTAGCCTGCGGCCGCGGATTGGGTGCCCGCTGCGGGTGTCGGCTACCCTGGTACAGAACGATCCCCTCGCGCCCTCTGCCGGTCCCGGCATGCGCTCACCCTCGCCCGACCGACGATCAGGAGTTACCACCGTGGCTGCCAACTGCGATGTCTGCGGCAAGAAGCCGTCCTTCGGCCACTCCGTGTCGCACTCGCACCGGCGCACCAAGCGTCGCTGGAACCCCAACATCCAGCGGGTGCGCGCCATGGTCGGCGCCACGCCCAAGCGGCTGAACGTCTGCACCTCGTGCCTGAAGGCGGGCAAGGTCACCCGTTGACCTGATGCACCCCCGCGACCGGCCGGCTCCCCTCGGGGTGCCGGCCTTCGTCGTCCCGGGCCTCAGGGTGCGAAGTGGTCCCAGCCGGGGCCGAACGACCGCTGCTGACCCTCGA
>JACMOY010000055.1 GCA_014377795.1 Actinomycetota bacterium
CATCTGGACCGGCCGACGCGGCACACCCCTACCACCCCTGTGGTCACCCGACGGGTGAAGCCCGACCGATCCAATAGCCCTCGTCGGTGAACAACCTCCGGTGCAGGCCGCACCGGCACCTGGTCGGGACGGACTTGCGGATGTCGGTGTGGCGCATCGACTCCTGGGTAGGCGAACCGGTCAACGCAGCCACGGACGAGCACGGCGAGGGTGGTTCGGTCTGCCCCACGCGATGACACTGCAACTGGCGCACGGGGCCTGTCCGACGCTGCTGCGGGAGCTGGCAGCCCTGCAGGACGGCTGCTAGACAGGCCGGCTCAGCACACGGGGCTCAGCCCACCAGCACCGGCTCATGTCGCACCGGCAGCGGGGGCGCGATCCGGTGCACGACCACGACAAGCGCCGCCACGACCGCGACCGCGGTGCCGGCGATCAACGCTGCGCCGCCGCCGTAGGCGAGCAGCAGCCCCGCCCGGTCGAGCGCGCCCGGCAACGCGCCGGCCGTGAGGTACGTCGCGACCCCGCCGACGGCGAGCAGAGTCGCGGCAGTCCCGCCGAGCAGGGTCCCGACGACGGGGTGGCCGCGCCGCGACTCAAGCTCGTCGGGCTCCGGCTGGCCGGGCGCCGGCGGCGGCTGGGCGACCACGACGATCGCGCCCAACCCCGCGGCCCAGGCCCCGACGACGAGCGCGGCGGCAACGGCGTCGCTGGGGCGGTGGTAGCCGGCCGACAGGGTCGCCACGCCGGTGGCGGCGCCGTACGCGGCGCCCACCACCGCGACGGTGCCGCGCAACCTCGCCGGGGCGACGAGCAGCGCCGCAGCCGCCACCGACATCGCGACCGTCGTGTGGCCGCTCGGCAGCGTGTTGCTTGTCATCCCCTGGGTGGCGATGCTGAGGTCGGGACGCTGCAGGACGGTGTACTTCAGCAGCTGGGTCGTGACGTTGCTGCCGACCAGGGTGCCTACGGCCACCAGCGCCAGCGCGAGCCGGCGACGCAGCAGCGCGACGCCACCGGCGACCAGGCCAGCGGCCGCGAGGGTGCCCACCGACACGATGTCGAGCACCGTGTGAACCGGCTCGATGATGCGGCTGCGGCCGATCTTCGCGCCCTCGAGCCCTGCGGAGTCGACCAGCTGACCGCGGGCGGTGAGGACGAAGACGTGGTCGACGGCCAGCACCAGCAGGGCGCACCCCGCGGCCACGAGCAGCAGCCACAGGGCAGCGCGCTGGCGGTCCTGCTCGAGCGAGGTGGGCACGTCCCATGCAAACACATCCAGCTGGGCCTGGTGGACGTCACGACCGCGGCTTGAGCAACCCCTGCCGCAGCTTCGCGGTGAGCACCCGGGTCGCGGCGGCGTCCACCGCGGCCCGGAACTCCGGGTCCGACCGGGCTCGGGCCAGCAGGGCGCGCTGCATCGCGGGCAGCACGTCGGGGTCGACCGTCAGGACGACGTCGCCGCCGGCAGCCACGAACCGCACCGCGCGCTGCCCGGGCGGCACCGACGCGACCTGGCGGGCGCTGCCGAGGTCGTCCGAGATGACCACCCCGTCGAAGCCGAGGTCGTCGCGCAGGACTCGGCCGATCACCACGGCCGAGAACGCGGCGGGCTGCCTCGGGTCGATCTGCGTGTAGGTGGCGGTCGACATCATCACGAACGGCACGCCGGCGTCGACCGCCCGGGCGAACGGCGCGAGCGCGGGGTCTCGCCGGGTGGTCGTGCGGTCGGTGACCCCGCTGCTGACGTCGGTGTTGGCCCGCACCCGGCCCAGGCCCGGGAAGTGCTTCACCGTCGCGGCCACGCCAGCCGCGCGCAGCCCAGCGTTGAAGGCAAGCACGTGGTCGCCGACGTCGTCGGGCGTCGACCCGAGCTGACGGCCGAACCGGCCGATCGGCGGGTTGTCGTCCGCTGCACCGGGCGTGACGGTGTCGGCGACCGGTGCGAGGTCGAGATCGACTCCGGCCGCGCGCAGCTCGCTGCCCCACTGAGCAGCCCGCCTGCGCAGGGTCGCCGGCGACCACCCACCTTGCACAACACCACTCGGGATCTTGCTGAAACCGTTGCCGCGCAGCACTTGCACGGCACCACCCTCTTGATCTGTCGCGATGAACGGGGGTACGCCACCGGTGGCCGACCGGGTGGCCAGGGCGCGGACGCCGGCACTGACCCGAGCGGTCGCGGCGACCCCCGCCGAGCTGCGACCGGTGAGCATGACGTTGCCGACGTGGTGCCGGGTGACGGCGCGCCGGGTGGCCCGGCCCACACCGGTCGCGGCACCGCCGACCATCAGCAGCTGGCCGACCCGCTGCTCGAGGGTCATCGCCCGCAGGGTGGCTGCCACGGGGTCGGACGCGGCCGGCGTCGGTGCCGGTGTCGTCGCAGGGGTCGTCGGTGTGGGTGCCGACGCGGTCGGTGCCGGCGCGGTCGTCGCGGTCGGCGCGGTCGTCAGGTGCGCGGTCGTCGAGGGCGGGCTCGCCCGGGGCGCGGGAGGCGCCGACGTCGAGCAGGCCGCGAGCGCGACGAGCCCGGCGGTCACGACCACCCGGAAGATGGGGCGCGTCATCGCGTGCCCAGCCACAGGCCGAGGCCGCCCGCTGCCACGCTCAGCACCAGCGAGCCCACCGCGTTGCCGGCAGCCGCGGCGTACCGGCGCAGCTGGAGCAGTCGCACGGTCTCGACGCTCGCGGTGCTGAAGGTCGTGTACCCGCCGCAGAACCCGGTGCCGAGGACCGTGCGCACCAGCCCGGCCGCGCCGTCCGACACCAGCAGGCCGGTGAGCAGACCGAGCAGCAGCGAGCCGGTGACGTTGATCGCCACGGTCGACCACGGGAAAGCGGTAGCCCAGCGCGAGCGGGTCGCGCTATCGACGGCGAACCGCGCCGCGGCACCCAGCCCACCGGCGGCAGCCACGAGCAGCGTGGTGCCGGGCCCACTCATCGCCGCACCACGACTGCGAGGCCCACGCCCACCGCGGTGGCGACCAGCCCGGCCACGACCGAAACCAGCCCGTAGGTCAGTGCCAGCCCGGCACGGTCGTGCCGCAGCAGCAGGTCGATCTCGAGCGCCAGGGTGCTGTACGTCGTCAGCCCGCCGCAGAAGCCGGTGCCGACGAGCAGCCGCAGCACCTGGCGTCGGCCGCGGTCGGCCCCGCGGCGGGCCAGCGCCTCGAGCAGCAGTCCCAGCACCAGTGAGCCGGCCAGGTTGACGGTCAGGGTGGCGACGGGCCACCCGTCGGCGGCGGTGGGCACGGCCCGGGTGACGAGATAGCGCGCCATGGAGCCGGTCGCTCCACCGAGGGCCACCACCGCCATCAGCTGCGGCTGCCCGTGCAACGGTCGCGTCGTGCGGACCTCGCCCACCTCGCCCCCTGCGCGTCGGGGACCGGATTGCCCGGGCGCGAGCCTAGCTGACCGCGTCGGGGCAGACGACGTCCCGCACGCCCAGCACCGCGAGCCCGCTCGAGCGCGCAATGGCCTGCTCTGCGGCCGTCACGGGCCCGGTGACCTGCGCAACCCCCGCGTCGACGCGAACCTGCCATGAGGCCCGCCCGATGGACGCATAGGCCTCCGCCAGGTCCGCGGCGATCGCCTCGTCACCGCGTGACAGCGCCCGGACGACGTCGCTGCGGCTGAGCACGCCGACAAGGGCGCCGGCGTCCACGACGGGCACGCTCTTCCAGCCGTGCGCGAGCATCGCGTCGGCCACCTCACGGACGTCCGCTCCGGGCCGGGTGAGGTACGGCTCGGCGGTCATCAGCTCGCGCACGACCCGCGCGGCAGGGGCGCGACTGGTGACCGGGCGAAGGCTGGCGCGCGGGTCGCCGGACATCACGTGCCGCAGGACGTCGGCCTCGCTGAGGATGCCGACGACCCGACCGTCGACGCCAGCCCCACCGTCGACGACGGGCAGACTGGTGATGCGGTGGGTGCTCAGCAGCAGCATCGCCTCGTCGACGGCCGCCCCGGCGCTGACCGACCGCACGGACGTGGACATGACCTCGCGTACCAGCACACCCGGCTCCTCACCTCGACGACCACAGGCCCCCAGCGTGCACCACCGGAGCGCGTCGGGCACGGGCCATTGGTCCCACCGGCTGCCCGGCGGATGCGGGACCTTGGCCCCTGTCCTGCGCCCCCGGGGCCCGGGAGGGTGGTCGGTGCACCCCGACCTGAGGAGACCCGTGAACGCGCTTGACCTGGCCCGCTGGCAGTTCGGGATCATCACGATCTACCACTTCATGTTCGTCCCGCTGACGATCGGCCTGGCCCCGCTGGTCGCGATCATGCAGACCGTCTGGCTGCGCACCGGGGACGAGCGGTGGCTGCGGCTCACCAAGTTCTTCGGCAAGCTGTTCCTGATCAACTTCGCGATCGGTGTCGTCACGGGGATCGTCCAGGAGTTCCAGTTCGGGATGAACTGGAGCGAGTACTCGCGCTTCGTCGGCGATGTCTTCGGTGCGCCCCTGGCGATCGAGGGGCTGGCCGCGTTCTTCATCGAGTCCACGTTCCTCGGCCTGTGGATCTTCGGCTGGGACCGCCTGCCGCGCCGGGTGCACCTCGCGACGATCTGGCTCGCCGCCGTCGGCACCTGGCTGTCGGCGTACTTCATCCTGGCGGCCAACTCGTTCATGCAGCACCCCGTCGGCGTCCGCTACAACGCCGAGCGCGGCCGCGCCGAGCTGACGAGCATCTGGAAGCTGCTGACGAACAACACCGCGCTCGCCACCTTCCCGCACACCGTGGCCGGTGCGCTCGTGGTCGCCGGCACCTTCGTCGCCGCGATCTCGACCTGGTGGGCGGTACGGGCCCACGGCCGCGGCGACCTGCAGGTGGCCGACACGTTCCGCTCGGCGATCCGCCTCGGCCTGGTCGCCCTGGTCATCGGCGGGGTCGCGGTCGCCATCTCGGGCGACGCCCAGGCCAAGCTGATGTTCAAGCAGCAGCCGATGAAGATGGCTGCCGCAGAGGCGTTGTGCCACACCGAGACCGGTGCGGGGTTCAGCCTGATCGCCGTCGGTGACGTGCAGAACCGTTGCGACGTCCGGCAGCTGACGATCCCCCGGCTGACCTCCTTCCTCGCCGACGGTGACCTGAACTCGACCCTCAAGGGGGTCGACGAGCTGCAGACCGAGTACGTCGCGAAGTACGGCCCGGGCGACTACAAGCCCATGTTGCCCGTGACGTACTGGTCGTTCCGGCTGATGATCGGTTTCGGCGCCGTCAGCGCCCTGCTGGCCCTCGCGGGCCTGTGGTTCACCCGACGCGGACGCCTGCCCACCAACCCGCGTCTGGGTCGCCTTGCCCTGTGGGCGGTCCCGGCGCCGTTCCTGGCCAACGCGTTCGGCTGGATCTTCACCGAGATGGGTCGCCAGCCGTGGGTGGTCGCGCCCAACCCGAGCGGGGTGGACGGCGTCCGGATGCTGGTGCGCGACGGCGTCTCGAAGGTCGGCGCGGGCTACGTCGTCACCTCGCTCGCCTCGTTCGCGCTGATGTACGGCGTCCTCGCGGTCGTCTGGTTCGGCCTGATGCGCCGCTACGCCGCCGAGGGACTGCCCGAGGTCGCCGCGCCCGAGCAACGCACGACGGACGACGAGCGCCCGCTCTCGTTCGCCTACTGACCGGAGGCTGATGTGGATCTCACGACCGTCTGGTTCATCCTGATCGGCCTGCTGTGGACCGGCTACCTGGTGCTGGAGGGCTTCGACTTCGGTGTCGGCATGCTGCTGCCCGTGCTGAGCCGCGGGGGCGACGACGTCCACCGCGAGGGCCAGTGGCGGGTGATGCTGAACACGATCGGCCCGGTCTGGGACGGCAACGAGGTGTGGCTGCTGGTGGCCGGCGGAGCGACCTTCGCCGCGTTCCCCGAGTGGTACGCCACCCTGTTCTCCGGCTTCTACCTGCCGCTGCTGCTGATCCTGCTCGCCCTGATCGCCCGCGGGGTCGCGTTCGAGTACCGCGGCAAGGTGAACGACGCCGTCTGGCGGGCCCGCTGGGACCGCGCGATCGTCGTCGGGTCGGCGCTGCCTGCCGTCCTGTGGGGGGTGGCGTTCGCGAACATCGTGCGCGGCGTCCCCATCGACGCCGACCATCAGTTCACCGGCACGCTGCTCACGCTGCTCAACCCCTACGGCCTGCTCGGTGGCCTCACGACGCTGACCCTGTTCCTGCTGCACGGCGCGGTGTTCATCTCGCTGAAGACGGACGGGCCGATCCGGGTGCGCGCCCGCGTGCTGTCCGCCCGGCTCGCACCGGTGACGCTCGTCGTGGCCGGCACGTTCGCGGTCTGGACCCAGCTCGCCCACGGCGCCGGGTGGACCTGGGCCGCGGTCGTCGTCGCGGCAGCGGCCCTGGTCGCGGCGGTCGCCGCCACCCGCGAAGGCCGTGAGGGTGTCGCGTTCGTCCTGACCAGCGTCACCATCGTGAGCGCGGTCGTGCTGCTCTTCGGCAGCCTGTTCCCCGACGTCATGCCCTCGAGCACCGACGTCGCGAACAGCCTGACGACCGCGAACGCGTCGTCCACGCCCTACACCCTGAAGGTCATGACCTGGGTGGCCGTCGCGCTCACGCCGTTCGTCGTCCTGTACCAGGGGTGGTCGTACTGGGTGTTCCGGCAGCGGATCAGCACCAGCCACCTGCCCGCGGCGAGCGGCCTGTCGGCGTTCGCCAGCCCGCGCTGAGGTCCGCGTGCGACCTCTGGACCCGCGGCTGGTGCGCGAGGTGCGCCCGGCCCGGCGCTACGTCCTGCTCACCGGCGCCACCGGCTCGGCCCTCGGCGCGCTCGTCGTGGTGCAGGCCTACCTGCTCGCCGACGTCATCGCGACCGTCTTCTCGGGCGGGGACGTCGCCACCCGCCGGCCGCAGTTCGCCGCGCTGATCGGCTGCGTGGCGGCCCGCGTCGGGCTGTCGTGGGTGCAGGAGCGGTACGGCGAGCGCGCGGCCACCGCGGTCATTGCCGACCTGCGGCTGCGGGTGCTGGCGCACGCGGTCGCGCTCGGCCCGTCGTTCCTGCGCTCGGCCGCCCGCACCGAGGTCGTCACGTTGACGACCGTGGGGCTGGAGAACCTGCGGCCCTACCTCGCGCGCTATCTGCCCCAGCTGCTGCTCGCCGCGGTCGTGACCCCCGCCCTGCTGGTGGTCGTGGCGGTCAACGACCCCCTGTCGGCCGGCGTCATCGCGCTGACCCTGCCGCTGGTGCCGCTGTTCATGGCGCTGGTGGGATGGATGACGCAGACCAGCTCGGCCCGCGGCCTGGTGTCGATGCAGCGCTTGGGCGCCCAGGTGCTCGACCTGCTGGCCGGGCTGCCGACCCTGGTGGCGCTGGGCCGCGAGCGCGGACCGGCGGCGCGGGTGCGGGCCCTGGGCGAGGCCCACCGGCACGCGACCAACCGGACGCTGCGCACCGCCTTCCTGTCCTCCCTGGTGCTCGAGCTGCTCACGACGCTGTCGGTGGCGCTGGTGGCCGTCGGGGTCGGGTTGCGCCTGCTGTCCGGGTCGCTGGACCTGCGCACCGCACTGGTCGTGCTCATCCTCGCTCCCGAGGTCTACCTACCGCTGCGGCAGGTGGGCACCCAGTTCCACGCCAGCAGCGACGGCCTGGCCGCGGTCGACCAGGCGTTCGCCGTCCTGGCCCGGCCGCTGCCGGCGTCCGGCACGCTTCCGGCGCCGGACCTGCGGACGAGCGTCATCGTGCTGGACGGGGTCGCCGTGCAGCACGAGGGACGCGACCGCCTCGCGCCGGACGGGGCGAGCCTGACCCTGCGGCCAGGCACCGTGACGGCCCTGACCGGCCCCAGCGGCTGCGGCAAGACGACCCTCGCCGAGGTGGTTCTGGGGCTGCGCAGGCCCGACGC